>SUWK01000015.1 GCA_015061525.1 Lentisphaerota bacterium | reverse complement strand
CGGCATTGCCGTCGTTGTAGACTTTGAATGTCAGTTTGACCGATTCCTGCGTGGTTATATTGTTACTGGAAACATCGTATTCCGCCATACGCAAGTCAGGTTGGGCAGTGGCGGCTTTCACAAAGATGGTGCGGTAGGAGTTGTTATTGTTCTCATTGGATTCAGCAATACCATTCCCGGCATCAAGCACCACGTTGACTTTGTGAGTTCCGACAGAAAGTTTTCCGGCGGTGAGGGTGATGTAACAGTTGCGGTAAGCTCCTGCCGCGATCTCACCGAGGGCAACTTCACGCAAAAGCGTATCACCATCGTAAACCTTTATCATGCTTGCCGGAGCATAAGCATTACCGTCATTATAGACGGTGAACGTCAACCTGACCGATTCCTGCGTGGTGATGCTGTTACTGGAAACAGCGTATTCCGCCATACGCAAGTCCGCTTGGGCGGAGGGAGCTTTCACGAAGATGGTGCGGTAGGAGTTGTTGTTGTCCTCTCTTGATTCCGCAATGATATTCCCGGAATCCAATACCACGTTGACTTTATGCGTACCGACAGAAAGTTTTCCGGCAGTGAGGGTGATGTAACAGTTGCGATAGCTCCCGGCGGCGATCTCACCGAGGGCAACTTCACGCAAAAGTTTGTCGCCGTCATAAACCTTGATGGTTGAAGCCGGGGCATCGGCATTGCCGTCGTTGTAGACCTTGAATGTCAATTTGACCGATTCCTGCGTGGTGATGCTGTTGCTTGAAACATCGTACTCCGCCATGCGCAGATCCGGCAAGGCAGCGGGTTTGTCTTCCACGACCAAATTCAAGTTGCCATCTGTTTTTACCAACCGGTAACTCAGAGTATCATTTTCGACCGCAGAACCATTGACTGCAAGAGTACCATAATCAAGAGTATCTGTTCCAATGGTTATTGAACCGGTGAAGCTGCTTGCACCCTGCGCCAGTTTGTAAGTACCGCTTTCCTGACTGTCTGACACAGTTATGGTAAACGTTGGCGAATAGAAAATGCGGGAAAGATCATTGATCAGATATCCGCTTGACGCACTTCTGCCGGTAAGAGAAAAGTCAATGGTAGAACCACTATATGCATATATCCATGCTCCGCTGTTGATTTGCAGAGTGCCGCGATGTATCCCGCCGGATTCGATGTACATTCTGCCGCCGGAATTAACGGTCGTGCTGTTTGCAACAGTATTCTCGTGTACCGTCATAGAAGTGAATGATAATGTCAATCCGGAAATTGTATTGGAGACAAACGTGACATTTGCTCCATCCTCGACATAAACATATCCGCCATTTTCACGGATTGCAGTTGCAGTACCGCCGGAGGAGATGTACATGGAGCCCCTGAAGTTAACAGTGGTGCTGTTCACCACAACGCCGGAGGAGATGTACATTTCGCCGCCGGAATTAACGGTCATGCTGTTCGCTACACCGCCGGAGGAGATGTACATGGAGCCCCTGAAGTTAACAGTGGTGCTGTTCGCCACACCGCCGGATTCGATGTACATAACGCTGTAGGTATTAACTGTCGTGCTGTTCGCTACACCGCCGGAGGAGATGTACATCCAGCCGTAGGTAACAGTCGTGCTGTTCGCTACACCGCCGGAGGAGATGTACATATCGCCGCCGGAATTAACAGTCGTGCTGTTCGCTACACCGCCGGAGGAGATGTACATACCGCCACCGAAATTAACGGTTGTGCTGTTCGCCACACCGCCGGAGGAGATGTACATGGAGCCATAGTTCAACGTTGTATCGTTCGCCACAGTATTCTGATGTACCGTCATACGATCGCCTAATGTCAATCCGGAAATTGTATTGGAGACAAATGTGACATTTGCTCCATCCTCGACATAAACATATCCGCCATTTTCACGGATTGCAGTTGCAGTACCGCCGGAGTAGATGTACATTGAGTCACCATTTTCCAACGTAATGCCGGATAATGTTTGTCCGTTGTATACATAATAATAACCATACCGCTGCAGTCCCTCGCCACCGTGGTCTAATGTGCCTAACAAGTGGTCGGTTTCATGGCTGATGGTGGAAATTATCTGCTCATTTGTGGCGGTGGAGTCAAGGTTGACAAAGGCGTTGTCGGAATGGTTCTGATTGTTGAAATCAACTGTTTCAGCTAATCCGGCAAAGCTTCCGTATTGGTCAAAGGCTTTAGTTTTGCCGATGAAAATGGTGGAATATTCGGCATTTGCTGGGCGTTCAGTGACGAAAATCACATTTTGCGAGGCGTATTTTTTATTGAGTTCGGCAAGGATATCGGCAATACGCGCTTGAGTCAACTGGGGATCGCGCACCTCCACGCCCTCAATGGTCAATATTTCACCATTATAATCGGTCAATTCCCCGTCAAAATCCAAATACACATACTGCACCGCTATCTGCGGCACATACTGCACTCCACCGTTACTCGTCATGATCAACCTGCTATTTATAATACTTACGCCATAAACATATTATAAATATAGCATATCCATTGAGATTTTGCAATTGAACAAACAAAGATTTTTCGTAATTTCACATTCTACGGTTCAACGCGAAACGACCGGTGATTTTCTTCCCCTGATTTATCGCTTGAAAATTTGCTCATCCGGCTTGAAAAAAAGCTCTTTGCATGGTATCTTATCTTTTATTATGATAAAGTATATTCTACGCCGTACATTTTTTTCCATCTGGGTGATTCTGGGAGTTCTGCTCCTCACGTTTGCCCTCTTCAATATTGCCGCCGGTGACCCGGCCGGTGCCGTGCTGGGCAAGAATGCAAAAACCGCCGAAATCGAAGCTCTGCGCCGGGAACTCGGCAGCGACCTGCCGCTCTTTTACGGCAAACTCTGCCGCACCGAGGCGTTTCAGGAGTTTTCCGGTTCCGCAACCGGAACGGTCACTCTGTCACGCCAGCTGCCGGTGACGAAAGTCACCGCTCTTGTCACCTTTGCCGACGGCAAAAAAAAGTACATCCCGGTCGCAGATGATGCACAGCTATTCTCCCTGCCCGGAACTCCGCACGATCCGGTCGTTTCCTGCCGCTTCTACCGGGAACAACCCAATCCGTGGAACTCCCAGTTCGCCCGCTCTCTCAAGGAACTGGTCTCATTTGAAAAAACTTTCCCATGGGTCTCTTTCTTCAATTTCGGCAATACTCTGGTCAGTCGGGAAAAAGTTTCCGATGTCCTCAAACGCGGCCTCCTGCCATCTCTATCTCTCATGCTTCCGATATTCGCCGGTGAAATAATTTTCGGCATAATTCTGGCTCTGCTGGCTGTCGCTTTCGCCGGAAGTGCGGTCGATCGGCTGCTCATGATCGCCGCCGTCGTCACCATGAGCATAAGTTATCTGGTGGCAATCATTTTCGGGCAATGGATATTCGGCTATTATCTCAATCTTTTTCCGGTCTGGGGCTTCGGCGATGTGTCACACTTCGCGCTGCCGGTTTTGATCGGTATCCTCTGCGGGATCGGCAGCAATCTGCGTTTTTTCCGTACGGTTTTCATCGATGAACTGCGAAAAGAATATCTGCGCACCATTCGCGCCAAAGGAGCCGGCCCGGTTGCCGTATACTGCAAACATCTGCTGCGCAACTCTCTGGTTCAAATCATCACCAAAGTCGGTTCGGGGCTGCCGTTTCTTTTTACCGGCAGTTTGCTGCTTGAATCATTTTTCGGCATCCCCGGTCTGGGTTTCGCCGGAATGCAGGCTCTTTATGATTCCGATATACAACTGCTCAAAGCTCTGGTAATGATGAGCGCACTGCTCTTTGTAATAATGAATCTGCTGACGGACATCGCCTACGCATGGGCTGATCCGCGGATCAAACTTGAATAGGGATAACTCATGAACAAAAATTTTATGGAATTACTTTCCCCCGCAGGCAGTCCGGCTTGCGCACTG
Source organism: Lentisphaerota bacterium (assembly GCA_015061525.1). Lineage (GTDB taxonomy): Bacteria > Verrucomicrobiota > Lentisphaeria > Victivallales > Victivallaceae > UBA1784. The sequence continues at coordinate 42,874 of SUWK01000015.1, read as the reverse complement.
GCGGCTTTCGATGCCGGTGCCGATGCCGTTTATGCCGGTTTAAGTAAATTCAACGCCCGGGAACGCGGGGAAAACTTCACCCCGGATATGATGAAAAAAGTGGTCGATTATGCCCACGCTTCCGGAAAAAAAGTCTACCTCACATTGAATACTCTTCTGCGGGAAACCGAATTGCCGGAACTTCTGGAAACACTCGATACAATCGACGAGATCGCTCCGGATGGGGTTCTGGTTCAGGATCTCGGCGTTCTGCGTCTGGCACGCACATATTACCCGGATCTGATTCTCCACGGTTCCACCCAGATGGGGTTCCATAACTCCGCCGGACTGGCTCTTGCCAAAGAACTCGGCTTGTCCCGTGTCGTGCTGGAACGGCAAATCACGATGGAGGAGCTTGCCGCCATCCGCAAACAAACCGATCTGGAACTGGAAGTTTTCGTTCACGGTTCGCTTTGCTGTTCGCTTTCCGGAGTCTGCCTCTTTTCTTCATGGCTCGGCGGCTGGAGCGGCAACCGCGGCAAGTGCAAACAACCATGCCGCCGCCGGTACTTTTCCAAACAGGGCAACGGCTTCTTCTTTTCCCCGCAAGACCTCTCGGCTCTGGATCTGCTGCCCCAACTGCGTAAAATCGGGGTGCAGTCGCTGAAAATCGAAGGACGTTTGCGTCAGCCGGATTACGTGACCAATACAGTCTCAGCCTACCGGATGATGCTCGATTGCCCGGAAGATAAATTTGATGAATTGCTCCCCGAAGCCAGAAACCTCCTTTCCAAAGGATGCGGCCGCCGCTGGTCACACGGGTTCTACACTATGCAGTCTGCCAAAGAGCTTATCCAGGCCGATGCCATCGGTGCCGCCGGTTTGCGGGTCGGTACTGTTGAAGGACTGGCTGACAACGGTTTCGGTTTCACTGCAAAAAAACGAGTCCACATCGGAGACCGTCTGCGTATCCAGCCTGCAACGGGGGATGACGGTGTCGCGCTGACAGTTACAAAAATGTTTGCCGACAATACTTCTGTAAAATACGTCCGCCCCGGACAGAAAGTTTTCATCTGCTGTGACAAGGATGTTCCTTTCAATGGCGGGATATTCAAAATCGGCGAAAGTTTTCCCGACTACACCCGGCGTCTGGAAAATCTCCCTGCGCGCAAAACTCAGGTGGAACTGCAGATAAAATTGAACGCTTCTGAACTTGAAGTCACTGCCGCAAACGCCCCATTCCCGGTATTTACGGTGCCGTTATCTTTGAAAACAGCAGAAAAACATCCGGTCGACGAAGCAAAACTGCTTGCGGCATTTGCCGAATCTGATTCCAAAATTTTTGCTCTTGCCCGCAGCAGCCATGCTGAAATTTCCGGAAGCTGGTTCCTGCCCGCCGCTGAGCTGAAACAACTGCGCCGGGAGTTCTGGAAAAAATTCCACGAAACGATCAAACCGGAACAGGTCTTTGACAATCGCGTTTGTGCTTTGGATAAATTCCGTACCGATTATCTTGCCATTACTCCCCTGCCCCAATCCGGGGACTATCTGCGGGAAACTGTGGCAATGAAACCCAACGGCGCGGAACCTGCTGACCGCAGAGCCATACGGGCAGACAATATCTTTGATCTGAACAAACTTTCACAGGAGGCGATCCTCCCGGAGTTCTGCCCGGAAGCCAAACTGCCCGCGCTGAAAAAAGCCATCCGTTCCGCTTACGATTCCGGTATCCGCCGATTCCGGATAACCGCGCTGTACGGACTTGAGTTATGCAACGATATCAAAAACAATCCGGAAGTTTTCCTGATTGCCTCCGCCCCGCTGCCGGTGTGCAACAGTGCGGCGGTTCAGGAGCTGGCGCGACTCGGCTGCCAACGGGTAATGGCACATATTGAAATGAGTTTGAATGACATCACTGCGCTGCGGGAAAAATCAATTCTGGAAGTGGAGTGTTTCCGTCTGGGCAGACCGTCTTTACTCACCACCAGAGCGAAAATCCCCTTCGCCGGGGAATTTTCCGATGCCCGGAACAACCGCTTTGAATTGCGCTTTGAAAAAACTACCGGATTATCCCGGATATTCCCGGTCAAAGTCGTTTCCATTCCCCGTATTCCCGGAGTCTACGACTTCTACGATCTGCGCAACGCGAACTGGAAAAACGTTGACTCCGAAACGTTCAACTTCAACTCAGAGTGGCTCTGACACCACATAAGCAACTTTTGCCGGAATATTTTTCAACACTCCGGCAAAAAAAGAGCGTTGGATTTTTCCAACGCTCTTTTGTTTGCTGTAATTCAAATATGCTCAGAGGTTCTTGAGCATATTCAGCAGCACACCGGCAGCAACCGCAGAACCGATAACACCGGCAACATTCGGGCCCATAGCGTGCATCAGCAGGAAGTTATGGGGATCAGACTCCTGACCGACTTTGCTGGAGACACGCGCCGCCATCGGCACAGCAGACACACCGGCAGAACCGATCAACGGATTGATCTTGGTCTTGCTGAAGCAGTTCATCAGCTTGGCGAACAAAATACCAGCAGAAGTACCGATACTGAATGCGACCGCACCGAGGAAGAGAATACCCAGCGTCTGGACACTCAGGAACTGATCCGCAGAAAGTTTACTGCCGACCGCGATACCGAGGAAGATGGTAACGATGTTGATCAACGCATTCTGGGCAGTCTGATTCAGACGTTCAGTCACGCCGCTTTCTTTCAGCAAGTTACCGAACATCAGCATACCGATCAGAGGAGCGGCATCCGGCAGCAGCAGCGCACAGAGCAGAGTAATGAGGATCGGGAAACAGATTTTCTCGATCTTGCTCACCGGACGGAGCGTGGTCATTCTGATCTTGCGCTCAGCGTCAGTCGTCAACAGACGCATGATGGGCGGCTGAATGATCGGTACCAGAGCCATGTAGCTGTACGCCGCAACCGCGATCGCACCGAGCAGTTTCGGGGAAAGACGGCTGGCAAGATAGATCGCTGTAGGACCGTCGGCACCACCGATGATACCGATACTGGCAGCATCTTTCAGGTCAAAGTCGATTCCGATCGCACCGAGAGCGACCGCACCGAGCAGAGCGGAGAAGATACCAAACTGCGCCGCACCACCGAGCAGAGCGGTTTTCGGGTTGGCAATCAAAGGACCGAAGTCTGTCATTGCACCGACACCGAGGAAGATCAGAAGCGGGAACACACCGCTGTTGATACCGACTTCAAAAACCATTCCCTGAAGACCGTCAGGTCCGGAAATACCGGCAAGCGGAATATTTGCAAGCAATGCACCGAAACCGATCGGCAGCAGCAAAAGCGGCTCAAACTCTTTGACGATCGCCAGATAAATCAGCACGAGAGCAACCAGCATCATCAGCACGCGGCCGATGCCGAGAGTCCAAGTGGTACTGAAATTGGCAGTTGACTGACGGTACAGGTCATAAATACCGGTGCTTTTCCACAGATTGGCAAAGGTTTTGCCCCAGCTGTCAAGTTTCTGACCGGCGACATCGCCGCCGGCGACTGCAGTCTGGGCGATCTCCAATGCTTCAAACTCAGCAACCAGTGTTCCGGGCAGCAGAGTTCCGGCATCTTTGGTACTTTCATGTTTGGCAAGCAGTTTGACAGTAGTTTTGGAACTCAAGATACCTTTACTGTAACCTTCCGGATGATACATCATCATCTGACGGCCGGGATTGCAAACACCATCATACGGGATGGTCACGGTGTAGATCGTGGCAGGGACAAATTTGACTTTGCCGCCTTCATTGAGTTTACCGACATACAGCAGTTTGCGGCTGTTGCCTTTGACCCACCACTGAAAAAGATCATCACTGGATTCTTCATCAATGACATAGCCGTCTCTTGCCAACTGGCAGCTGACAGTCTGGATCGGACACTCTTTGATTTTTGCAGCATCCGGACAATTTTTATCACATTTGCCTGCGGCAGCGGCGGTAAACACCGCCGCAACTGCCAGCATCAGCACAAGACTGAATTTTTTGATCATATTCATTTTCACACCTCTCAACCGATGGTAATCAGCGCGTCACCCTCGGCGACTACCGCTCCGACAGTCACGTCAACGGAGGTGATCACACCATCTTTATCCGCGGCGATCGGAGTTTCCATTTTCATCGCTTCAAGAATCATTACCGTATCACCGGCTTTGACCGCATCACCGGCCTTGACCAGAATTTTGGTAACAGTACCCGGAAGCGGGCTGGTCATGGCACTGGCGGCTCCGGCAGGAGCAGCAGCGGCACCGGCAGCTCCGGCGATGGTAATCAGCGCATCGCCCTCGGCGACGACTGCACCGACAGTTACGTCGATGGAGGCAATCACACCATCTTTATCCGCGGCGACCGGGGTTTCCATTTTCATTGCTTCAAGAATCATCACCGTATCACCGGCTTTGACCGTGTCACCGGCCTTGACCAGAATTTTGGTAACAGTACCCGGAAGCGGGCTGGTCATGGCACTGGCGGCTCCGGCGGGAGCAGCGGCAGAAACCAACGCACCCTCGGCAAGTTTGACATCAAAGCTCTTACCATTGACTTTGGCGGTGTAAGCATCACCGGCAGCGTTGAGTTCGACCACGACATTGGTTCCGTTGACATTGGCGGTATAAGCCTTGGCACCGGCTTTGGCAGCGGGTTTCTCCGCTTCTTTGTAACGGATGCCCATGGGTTTGTCGCCTTTGAGGAAGTTGATACCTTTTTCTCCGCAGGCAGCGGCGATAAAGATGTTTTCCTCAGTAACTTCCAAACCGTTTTCTTTCAGCAGTTCAGTATTGTAGGCGATACCCAGTTTCGGGTTGGCATCGTTGAGTTCAACAACAGCTTTGGTGGTCGGTTCAAGACCGAGCTGTTCGCTCGCCCATTTGACCAGCTGCGGATCGGGAGCAACCGGAGTCTTACCGAAGTAGCCGAGAACCATTTTACCGTAACCGTTGGGATCCATTTTCCAGGAACCATCCGGATTTTTGCCCTGCACTGCGTTACGGAACGCCTGCTGGAAGTAGAACTGGCTGACCGGGGTCACGGAAGTACCGAAACCGCCTTTGGCGACCACGTCACGCATTTCTTCGATGCACTTGTCATACTTGTCAAGGCACTTGTTGTCGCGCATCATCTGGGTATTGGCAGTCAGCGCGCCACCGGGCATGGGAGAGAAGATGATCTTCGGGGAAACCTGCATTGATTCAGGCGGCATGAAGTATTTATCCATGCACTGTTCAAAGATTTTTTCCACGCCGAGGATCTTTTCCGGATCAATGTCCAGAGTGTAATCAGTGCCGCGCAGTCTCTGGTACATCACGAGGATGTCGGCTTCGCAAGTACCGCCGGAAAGCGGACTCATGGCAAGGTCGATCACATCCGCACCGGCTTCGATGGCAGCCATATTGCAGGCGACCGCCATACCGGCAGTGTCGTGAGTGTGGAACTGGATCTCTTTGGCACCTTTGCCGTAGTTGGCATCAAGGATCTCACGCGCCTGTTTGACCGTTTCAAAAACAGTCGCAGGAGTGCTGGTACCGGAAGCATCTTTGAAAGCAACGCTGTCAAAAGGAATACCGGACTGCAAAATCTCATTCAGACGGTCGATGTAAAATTTCGGAGTATGGGCGTACGCTTCAGTAAGGTTGGGAGCAAGTCCCATCAAAGTAACAGTGACCTGATGTTTCAAACCGTGTTTGGCGATAGCACGTCCGGAAACGTCAAGGTTACGCACGTCGTTAAGCGCATCAAAGTTACGGATGGTGGTAATACCGTGTTTCTTGAAAAGTTTGGCATGCAGATCGATAATATCGCTGGACTGACTGGACAAGCCGACCACGTTGACGCCGCGGGAAAGGGTCTGCAAATTGACATCCGGCCCGACAGTTGCGCGCCATTTGTCCATCATTTCAAAAGCATCTTCCTGACAGTAGAAATAAAGAGCCTGAAAACGGGCACCGCCACCGATTTCAATGTGGTTGATACCGGCTTTCACCGCCGCATCAAGAGCGGGCAGGAAGTCTTCGGTTTTGACCCGGGCTCCGAGACAGGACTGGAAGCCGTCACGGAATGAGCAATCCATGAATTTGATTTTTTTCATTGGAACACCTTTTCTGTTTGTTTATATAAATTTTGTTTTCTTGATTTCAGCGGCGCGCGGCAACGGCTGCCACCGCAGCGGCAACCAGCGCAGATTCGTCAGATGAGGCAGCAGCCGGTTTTTTAGCGGCAGCTTTGGCAGCATCTTCTGCAGCTTTCTGCTTCGCGGCGATCGGCGCGATGATTTTGGACATCAACTTCATGCAGAAGATCATGATAATGAGGAAGACATACACCATCCCCATACCAAAGACCATCAACTGAAGTCCGGCGAGAAGTTTTTCACCCATGGTTACTCCTTTGTGTTTTTCGGATCACGACAAAAAAATTTATCGCAATGACCCTTGTTTATGTTTACAGGATAATAAATTAAAATCTATCAATGACGCATCTATTTTAACATCTCCACAGTCAAAGCGGAAATCCCCCCCATCCGGAGTACAAAGCATCATTTCACCATTTTCCCCGATTCCGGTAAAGCACCCCTGCCGAACCGTACCATCGGGCATATTCAAAAACAAAGTTTCCCCGATCAGGCGGTTTTCATCACGCCACAATCCGAGTACAGCTTCAGAATTTGATTGATACATAATATAGTATTTTTTTATCTTTTCTGCAAGCTCTAAACGCAACTTTTCCAGAAAAAACTTTTTTCCGGATTCAGCACACAACGATGTGGCAGGATTATCCAGCAGCCGCATATCCTCTGCACTCTGATTCACATTGATGCCGATACCGGAAACCACCCCTGCAAGTCTGCCGTTTTTAAGCACACCTTCAGAAAGTATCCCGGCAATTTTGCGCTCTTTTATGTAGATATCGTTGGGCCATTTGAAAAAGCAGAACTTATCCGGCAACTGTTCCCTGACAAGCTCCAAACCTGCCAAACCGGTAATAACACCGGCATGAAAAGGCACTTTGATATTTTTCAGCACAGCACTGGCGGTCAAAGCCGATTCCGGAGGAGTCACCCATTTGCGCCCCAGGCGTCCTCTGCCGGCAGTTTGCTCAATTGCCGCAATAACAGAAAGATCCGGCAGAGTATCAAAGTGATTTTTTGCGTAGGTATTGGTGGAATCGACCTGCTGCAGTACGATCAGATTACAGTTCTCCCCGATCTCATCCATTTGAAAAAACTCCCGGATCAGTTATCCCGGACACCGGCTGCTTCGCGGTTCTGGAAACCGACAACAGCCCAAACGGTAATGATCACCGAATAGAACACCGCGTACCCGAATGCTCCAAGCACATACATTGACGGGATCGTCCGGTTGACGGCCAGAGCATCTGCCATCCAGAAAAACTGCCAATTGGGGATTGCTGCATACAAAAGGGAGTACACCATGGAAACCACCGGTTCCGAACTGCCGCCACCGAAAAGGTAGGACGACATCAGACCGAGGAAGAAAAACACCGTACAAAAACACATGCTGGGAACCACATCAAAACGTGTGGCAAATGCCACTGCCAGCACCGCCATGATACCGACAGCAGGCAGGAGCAGAAGCAACGCTTTGAAAAGGTCTGTCAGATAAAGTTCCGGATGCGGCTGGAACTTCAAACAGTACAACAGCATACCGCCGACCAGCACCGTTGCAGCGTAAGCGGAATATTCTGAAAACGCCCCTCCTTTGAGGTAGTTTATGATCAGTGCCGCCGCACATGCTACAGCGAGAATTCCGAGAAACGCCAGATACAAGTGCATTTCCATGCGGAACTGATCCACCGCGATATACACAGAAACGACTGATGCACAGCAGCAAATCACGCAAAAGAGCAGCGACGCAGCAAGGATCCCGCAGATCTTGCCGATCACAAAACTCCAACGCGGTATCGGCTTGCTCAACAGCAGCAGCACGGTTCCGTTGCGCATTTCACGGGAAATAGTACTTGTCGCGCACAGCACACACACCGCCAGCGAAAAGAGCATCGTCGTCGCCATCGCGCCGTCAACGACCAGTTTCAACTGTTCACGAAACACAAACAACGTCAACCAGGGGTAATGACCGATGATCAGCAACGCTCCAAAGAGCATCAGAAAATACACCGGCTCACGCAGTGATTCACGGAAACAATTGACAGCGATACGGTACAAGTGCAGCATGGAATTTACCTGTAAGTCTTATAACATCAGAGTGTCGGTTCACTTGCCGGCAATTCTTCAGCTTCACCCTGCGCCGCAGGTTCGGCGGCATCTGCCGGAACAGCCGGTTGAGCAGCCGGAGCTTCTGTTTCACCGGCAGAAGGAACACGCAGACGGACATCACTCATGGAAGCCTCAAAATAGTTGCGGCGGAACTCACGCGCCAGACTGCCGATATTGAGCAAATCATCCAGCTCTTCGGCAACCCTGCCCCAGTCACCGCCGTAAATACGGACCAACGGGATGCGTTTGAGGTTGATCCGGCGGAGAACATCCTCCTGCTGACGGGAAACATAACGTTCATCACCGATGATCACGATCCGTTTGGGATTGAGCCGGTTGATGTAGACATCGAGTTTGTCGGCAGGAATCTCACTGGTGGATTTTGCCATAAAAACGAAATATCGTCCGTCGGCGGTGATCACCAGATACGGCTGACTGGTCAGACCTTTGATCGTGGCAGCCATCAGACGCGGAGTTTTATAATTGCCGACCACAACGAGGTTTTTCGGAACCCGGCGGGTATTGAGAGACATCCACGGAGCAGCTGACAGGGAAACAACTGTCACCGCAGCAAAAACTGCGACCAGAGAAATTTTTTTCAACATTGCATGAACCTTTCACTAAACTGTTAAATTTTGCTCACAGCCCGCGCTCAAGCGGTACTGTGCAATAACGCACTTAATAAATATAATCTCCCAAAAGCAATAACGCAAGTTATTTTGAAATAAATCCCTTCTTTTTTCTGAATTTTCCTGACCGGGAAAGAGTACCTGCAAAAAATATACGTTTTTTTTCGCTTTTTTTGTGGAAAATCTGAAAAACCGCATTATATTAATAGAATGTTATAATGACAGCGCAACCCCGTGGTGTAATGGTAGCACAAGTGGTTTTGGTCCATTTAGATCAAGTTCGAGTCTTGGCGGGGTTGCCATTTTTTTGCCGATGTCCGGATTTTTTAAACTCAGGTGGGAAATTTCACCATCTGCTCAAAGGAGCTGTACTGCGATGAACCAAAAACTCCTGAAAGACGATTTCCGCAGCTTTGCCGTCGGGTTCTGTATGGGCGGGGCAAATGTCATCCCCGGAGTTTCCGGCGGAACCATGCTCTTCATCATGGGAGCATTTGCAAAACTCACCGGAGCCATCGCCGCGATCGCCAGTGTGGAAACTGTAAAACAGCTGCTGCGCGGCGAATGGAAAAAACTTTATGAACGTATTCCCTGGCGTTTTCTCATCATGATCGGGCTGGGGGTGCTGGTTTCGTTTGCCACTCTTGCCAAACTTTTTGTCTGGATGATCGAGTTCCACCAGCGTTTGACATTTGCCTTCTTTTTCGGCTTGATCGCTGCCAGCATCATCACTGTCAACCGCCAGATGAAAAAGTGGACTTGGGGCGCGGCAGTATCATTTATCATCAGTGCGCTCTTCGCTTTCGGAGTGATCTCGCTGGTTCCGGTAGATGGCGGCAGCCAATGGTACATGCTGATGCTCTACGGTGCGATCTGCATCATTGCCATGATTCTGCCGGGACTCTCCGGTTCTTTTCTGCTGCTGATATTCGGGCAGTACCACCGGGTCTGGCAGGCGGTCGGAGATATTTCCCGTTTCAATTTTTCTCCGGATGCTGTTTCCACGGTCATCTTTCTGGCTCTCGGCGCACTCGCCGGCTTGGGACTTTTTGTTCATCTGCTCAATTATCTGCTGAAAAATTTCTACAATATCACCATCGCCGCTCTTATCGGTTTTATGACAGGAGCCATTCCCCGTCTGTGGCCGTATCAGCATGACGTTAATGGAAAATTCATCTATGATCCGCCGGTCTGTGACCGCAGTATGCCCGGAATTCTCCTCTGTGCCGCTGCCGGACTGGTACTGGTTTTGATAATTGAATTTGCAGCCCGTAAAAAAAATAAGGAGGAATACTGAATGTGTCCGATCGCTCTGGAAATCGGTAATCTCACTATACGCTGGTATGGAGTCATGGCGGCGTTCGCTTTTATAACCGCATCATATCTGCTGGATAAGAACCGTAAATTTGCCGGTTTTACCAAAGATCAGTGCGGCACAATGCTGCTCATCGCCATGATTACCGGTATCATCGGTGCGCGGGTATTTTACGTCATCCAGTTTTTTCAATATTTCCGGAATGATCTGATCCGTGTCTTCTACATCCATCAGGGAGGACTGGTATTTTACGGCGGATTTCTGCTGGCATTGGCATCCATCATCGTTTATACCCGGCAAAAACGTCTGGATACGATCCGGGTACTTGATGTGTTTGCCCCGGCGATGGCGGCAGCTCACGGTTTCGGCAGGATCGGCTGTTTTCTCAACGGATGCTGTTTCGGCAGAGCCACCGACACCTTCTGGGGAGTGACTGCTCCGGCAGGTTCCCTGCTTCACATGCAGACCGGCGGTTTGCCGGTTCATCCTGTACAGCTGGTTGAAGCTGCTGAAAACTTCATCCTCTGCATCCTCTACTGTTTCATGCTGAAAAAAGGAGCCAAACGGGGCGTTGTCACCGGAGCGTACCTTCTGATCTACGGTATTTTGCGCTGTTTCAACGAAACTTTGCGCGGAGACAACGTGCTTTATTTCCACCTGACTCCGGCACAGTGGATCGGAGTGCTGCTGATACCAGCCGGAGCGGGGATGGTTTACTACTTCTGGCGGAAAGATGAAAAAGCGGCATAACTTCACCGCCACAGCAGACGTCTCCGGCAGACTTGACCGGGCATTGGCTCTGCTGCTGCCGGATTATTCACGCACCTATCTGCAGAACCTGATCAAAAACGGCAATGTTCTGGTCAATGGGAACGTCACTTCACAACCTCGTTTTGCAGTGCAATCCGGCATGACCCTCACCGTGGAAATCCCGGAAACTCCGGAAGAAAATGTCATTCCAGCCGAACCGTTTGAATTTGATATTCTCTTTGAAGACCGTCATTTTCTGGTCATCGACAAACCGGCCGGGGTGGTCGTCCACCCTGCCCCCGGCAACCGGGAACGGACGATCGTAAACGCCCTTATCGGCAGGTATCCATCCATGGCGCAGGATTTCGCCGGAGAAGACAGCCAGCGGCCGGGTATCGTTCACCGGCTCGACAAAGACACCAGCGGCTGTCTGGCGGTAGCAAAAACAGTGGAAGCAAAATTCAAACTCGGTTCAGCTTTCGCAGACCGCAAAACCGGCAAAACCTACCTCGCCATCTGCCGCGGCGTACCGCGCCAAGTTACCGGAGAATTGAAAACTCTCATCGGCAGACATCCGGTCAACCGGCAGAAAATGGCGATCGTGGAACGCAACGGCAAAGAGGCACATACCGCTTATAAAATTCTGGCGCACAAAATCATTGACAATATTCCGCTGACTCTGGCTGAAGTCCGGATATTCACCGGCAGAACCCACCAGATCCGTGTCCACATGAGTTCCATCGGTCTGCCGATCATCGGGGATGACGTATACGGCAACCGCAACTGCACTTTCCCCGGCGTAACCCGCCAGCTGCTTCATGCGTGGAAACTCTCATTGCCTCACCCGGAAACCGGTGACATGATGACCTTCACCTCTCCATTACCGGAAGATTTTCAACGGATCAAAGAGCTGATGAACAAGTGATTTTTCACTTAACCAGATGACTCACCCGTTCAGCAGCACGAATCGCCATCTTATTACCGTAGGAAGCCGCTTTGCGATAATATTCCAGAGCTTTGGCAAGGTCTTTTGGAACACCGTCACCTCGTTCCAGCATGATTGCATAGCCGAAACATCCGCCGGAGTCCCCCGCATCGGCAGCTTTGGCAAGCCATTTTGCCGCTTCAGCAAAATTCCGTTCGCATCCGGCACCGTGATACAATCTGGCGGCGAGCACAAGCATCGCCCGGGTGTTCCCCTGCTCTGCCGCCATCCGGTAATATTGATTTGCCGCCATATCATCTTTGGCAGTTCCGTCACCGAATGCATAACAATTGGCAAGCCGGAGCAATGCTTCAGAATCCCCCTGTTCGGCAGCCAGCTTGTAATATTTGACTGCTTGCACATAATCTTTTTTCGTCCCGTCTCCGCGGGCATATGCTTCACCTAATGAAAACAAAGAACCGGGGCTTGCTTCTTTATCAACTGCGACATATCTCAAAAGAAAATGAACCGCCATACAATAATCTTTTTCCACACCACGCCCCGAAGCATAGGCACTGGAAAGGCTTGAAAATGCCGCCGGAAAATTATTTTCCGCAGCTCTGGTGTACCATTTTACCGATTGTGCATAATCTCTTTTTTCCGCACCTCTGCCGTCAAAATAGATCCAACCGAGAAAATTCTGGGCATATCCGTTGCCAAGTTCAGCGGCACGGTGCAAATATCTGGCACCAGCGGCAAAATTCTGCGGAACCCCATCTCCGTTATAGTAACAGAAACCAAGCATTGAAATCGCCCAATGGTCTCCTTTTACTGCCGCTTTCCGGAACAATGCAAGAGCTTTTTCCTTATCCACCTCAATTCCCACGCCGGATAAATACGCGTTGCCGAGCATCGTCATCGCCTCCGGCAGCTCTTCCTGAGCCAGAGATTTCTTAAACCATTTGACCGCCTCTGCCGGATTTTTCTCCGCGCCATCCCAGCCGTAAAGCAAATACAATCCGACTCTGTACTTTTCCCACGCACTGCCGTTTTCGGCATTTTTAAGAAGTTCGGCATAATCAGCCCGAATAACAACAGCACACAGACAAATAATCAGCAACAAAATTTTTTTCATTTCAACACCCCTCCATTTGCTGTAAAAAAAATACACCCATCTGCATAAAAATGCAAGTGAGTGTATTCAGTTTTCGCGATATTTTACAAAACGCGTGAAAGATGCTGGGGAATATCCTTGAGATGTTCACGCATGTTCCACGATGTCAGCTGCCATGCGTTCAATTCATGATTATACAGGAATGAACTTATTGAAGCATTCCCCGCCAGCGGCAGTAAATTATCGCTTTTCACCGCTCCGGAAACCAAACGGAAAATCCGCTGCAAAGTTCCACCGTGCGCAACCAGCAAAATCCTTTTGCCGGGAAATTTCTGAACCAGTTCCATCATAAAACGGTCGATTCTTGCTTGAAAATCGGTTCCAAGCTCACCACCCGGCATTTGAGTTTCGATCTGCTCAAATGCAAACGACCGCCCCTCCCGGGGAAAACGTTTACCGATCTCTTCAAAACTCAGTCCATCCATTTCACCGCAATTCCACTCCTGAAGTCCGGCAGTCAATTCCAACGGCACTCCATGCTGATTTGCCTTGACGATGATTTCAGCAGTCTCCGCGGCACGCCGCAGATCACTGGCAAATGCAGCATCAAACTTTTCCTGCTTCAAATAGTCTGCAGCAGCACCAGCTTGAGTCCTGCCATTGTTGTTAAGCGGCAAATTGACACTGCCCCCCTGAAGAATTCCGGCACGGTTAGCCTGAGTCTCACCGTGCCGGACAAATACAAACTCTGTCGTCATGATTTATTTGGTCAACAACGAAGCAGAATCTTTATCAAGGAAAGTCGTGCAATCAGGATGCAGCTGCAGCATACTGGCAGCACACATATTGGTCACCGGACCCTCCAGTGCCATTTTGACCGCTTCAGCTTTGCGCAGGTCGGGCACGCTGTTGATGATACAAGCGGCTTTCATGCACTGTTTGACACTCATGCTGATAGCGTGGGTCGGAACATCGTCAAAGGTTGGGAACCAGCCTTCACCGAGCTGCTGTTTGCGGCAGCGTTCTTCCAGTTCGATAACCAGATACGCATCTTCGGTATCAAAATCAGCCGGGGGATCGTTGAACGCGAGGTGACCGTTTTCACCGATACCGACAAAGGCGACGTCGATGGGATTTTCAGTGATGTTTTTCTCAAGTTCTTTGAGAACCGCTTTGATATCTTTGGCAGAACCATTCACCGGGAAGAACGCAGCCGGAGGTACCGGAAGTTTCTGGATGAACCGCGTCCAGAGATACAGACGGAAACTTGCAGGATGAGTGATGGGCAGACCGACATACTCATCAAGGTGGAAAAATTTGACCACGCTCCAATCAATGTCTTTTTCAGTCAGAAGTGCTTCAAGCATTTCAAACTGACTGGCTCCGGTCGCCAGAATCACATTGGCATAACCTTTTTTCGCGATCGCTTCACGGATCTTTGCCGCACCAAGCGCAGCTGCCGCTTTGCCGAGCGCAAATTTGTCTTCCAGAATTTTTACATCCATTTTTTTACCCTTTCATGTTAATGGATCATTGAACAAGTGAATCCAATATTATCTGAGCCCCGCCGACCGCCACGCCGCGTCTGCCGAACATGGAACGCAGCACCGTCGGAGATTTACCGACTTTCGCAGCTACCGACATTTCCACAAATGCCTTTTTGAAAACTTCAAAATGCCGTTCGCCGAATTCCAACACATCTCCACCGAGAACAAGTGCATCCGGATCAAACAAATTAGCCGCGATACCCGCCGCATACGCCAAATATCTGGCATTCTCAAAAACCATCTTTTCAGCCAAAACATCCCCGGCGTGAAACAGTTGAATAAACTCCTCCATCGTAACACTCTTACCGCAAGATGAAGCATAACTTTTCAGCATGGCACTGGGACGGGCAGCCTCTTCAAGTATCCGGGAATCCGGCAAATGCAGCTGTCCCACCTCGCCGGCAAAACCGTGACTGCCGGTAAATATTTCATTGTCGACTACCACTCCGGCACCGACACCGATACCACTGGTCAGATACACCAGTTTCGCCGCATCACAGCCAGCTCCGAAAAGTGCTTCTGCAAGAGCCGCTGCATTGGGCCGTCGCTCTATGCGCACCGGAACACCGGTATTTTTCTCCAGCATCTCTGCCAGCGGCCGCCCGACGATATCCAAACTGGAACGCACCACCACGCCGGAATTATCAACCACACCGGAAACGGCGATACCGACTCCGGAAAAAACTCCGCCGGATATCCGGCTGGAAAGCATCCTTATCAACTTTTCCGTACCCTGCATGATACTGTCAAAATTATTTTCATAGGAAACAGCTTCTGATTTCAACACTCCGCAGGAAAGATTGCACAACACTCCTTCGATCAAGCCGTCTCCGCCCAGATTGATGCCGATGGCACAACGCGCTTCGGGAATGAACTCCAGCATTATCGGCGGCTTTCCGCCGGTGGAACGACCGGGGCCAAGTTCACGCACAAAACCGCTGCTGATCAACTCCTCTACGATCGCGGAAACTGCCGGACGGGTCAATGAGCATTTGCGTGCGAGGTCGGCTCTGGATATCCTGCCTTCCCGGCGTAATTTTTCAAATATCCGGCGTTTACCGGAAACATAAGTAAAGCGCATTGTAAAAAAGTTTGTTAGTTCTGTTGACATTATGTAGAAATATACAGCAAAATCGCCTAAAGTCAAACCCAAACCGCAAAAAAAACGAAATTATTATTCTCCGGCAGTAGAAAAAAAGGTTTTTTTGATGTACTTTTAATAATGAACTGTTTTACAAGATACAAGCTCAAGGGAGATATTCTATGGAAAAACTCGTTATCATCGGAAATGGTCCGGCCGGATCAACTGCCGCCATCTACGCCGCCCGCGCCGGTTTGAAACCGCTGGTCTTTGCCGGCAACACCCCCGGCGGTCTGCTCACTCAAACCAGTGACGTGGAAAATTTTCCCGGTTTTCCCGATGGAGTCGGCGGCTTTGACCTGGTGATGAATATGCAGTTCCAAGCCGAAAAATTCGGTGCTTATTTTGAATATGAGGAGATCACCGCCGTCAAAATCGTATCCGGCGGTCCGCATATCCTGACCGTTTCCGACGGCAGGATCATCGAAACACAAGCATTGATAATCGCCGCCGGTGCCGTTCCCAAGCGGCTGGAGGTCCCCGGTGAAGACCGCCTCTACGGGAACGGAGTATCAGCTTGCGCCACCTGTGACGGAGCATTTTACAAAGATGTTCCGGTCGCGGTCGCCGGTGGTGGAGATTCCGCAATGGAAGAGGCTCTTTTTCTCACCCGCTTTGCATCTGAAGTCCACCTGATCCACCGCCGCGACCAGCTGCGCGCATCGCTCATCATGGCGGAACGCGCGAAAAAACACCCGAAAATCAAGTTCCACCTGAACTGTCTTATCACCGAGATCGTCGGGGATAAAAAAGTTTCCGGGATCCGCTTCCTTGACCGTGAATCAAACAAAGAAACCCTGCTGCCCTGTTCGGCGGTATTTACCGCACTCGGTCATACTCCATGCAGCAAACTTTTCCGTGATGCCGGGGTGGAAACTGATATTTCCGGCTTTATCGTAGTGAAAAACAACACTTCACTCACCAATATTCCAGGTGTTTTCGCCGCCGGTGACTGCGCGGATCCGGCATACCGGCAAGCGATCATCGCCGCCGGAATGGGAGCAAGAGCCGCAATGGATGCCGAAAAGTTCCTCGCCGATGCAGAATAAAAATTTCCGGATAATCCGTTCTGTCAAACGGAAAAGAGCCGCCATACGGATTGCTGCGGACGGGATTGTGGAGATTCTTGTACCGCAACCGGCAAGCGATGCCTTCGCCGCTGCGCTGTTCAAAAACAATCTGCTGCTTATCAACCGCTTGAAAGCGCGCACTGTGATCAGAACCGCTCCGGATTTCCGCGAGGGAGCTGCCTTCATGCTGCTTGGAACCCCCTACCCTCTGCATCTGACCGGACGGGTGCGGATCTTTAATAACGCTTTTCTCGTGCCGGGCGGCAATATTGAAAAAATCCGCGCCGGCATGATCGGACTGTACCGCGAACTTGCCGCTGTGATCATCCGTAAACGCATTGAACTCTATCAGGATATCTGCGGAGCAACTCCGGTCAAAGTAAGAATTTCTGCTGCCGATACCCGTTGGGGATCATGTTCATCGACAAAAAGTGTGACATTC
Organism: Lentisphaerota bacterium; assembly: GCA_015061525.1. Classification (GTDB taxonomy): domain Bacteria; phylum Verrucomicrobiota; class Lentisphaeria; order Victivallales; family Victivallaceae; genus UBA1784. The sequence continues at coordinate 25,719 of SUWK01000015.1, read as the reverse complement.
AGTTGGAAGCTGATCCAATGTCCGCTGGAGTGTGTGGATTACGTGGTGGTCCATGAACTTTCACACCTGAAAGAGATGAATCATTCGGCAAAATTCTGGCAGCATGTCGGCAAAGTGATCCCCGATTTCCGCGCCAGACGGAAACTGCTCAATGAGTTTGCAAAACGTTTGCCGAACTGGGATCAGAAAGAAACTTTAACGTCACCGGTCACTGCCGTCGGCGGAGCCATCAACTGAATACCGGCTGGAACGCTCCAATCGCGCTCCCAGGTACGCAGCAGCAACGGATCTGTATCCCCGCCCCATGGATTCAAGTCTACGACCAATATGTCGTTACCGGAGGTAATATAAATATCCATCACCAGTGATTTCACCGGCAAATGCCATGCAACATTTCTCACAAACGCTTCCGCCAGATTCCAATACTCTTTTTTAACCCCTTCCAGACGGCGGTAGTGACGGATCAGATGATACTGGCTCATAGCGGAAAGTCCACCTTCGTAAATGAAGAGACGGAACTCTCTGGCATGAGTGATTTTCCGGAACGGACGCAAACAGATATATTCCACATCTCCGGCAGCGGCAGCAGCAGCAACCTTTTTACTCTGAAGCAGATAAAAAAGCGCGCTGCGCGGTGAATAAACCGCTCCGCCCTTGCTGGCAAAACGCTCCGTATCCGTCGGCGCACAAACATCAACAAATGCAAACGCATTGCCGGGGATATCCCCCATCGGGATCGAAAGTTCATTCATCAGCTCTTTTCCGGCGGCAGAATAGAGAAACTCCTGCGCTTTTTCTTCATCCATCCCGGTTGCCATAGCCGAAATAACATCATCACGCAACTTGACAAACTTCGTATCCCATGTATACGCCGACAGATCCGCATACCACTGCGGTGTCCGGAAAAACTTCTCTATTTTACCCATTACTTTCTCCCTGTTTGCCATTTTCATCCATTTCCGGATTAAGCATCAAATACTTCAGCACAAAGAAAAGATATCCCACCCAACCGATCAGGAACAAATAATCGTAAAATCCTGTCCCCGACAGCTGCAGCGCAGGAAACATATTGACCACAAACAACACCGGAAATGCCGTGTATAACGCAACTTTCCACAACTCTGCGAAACCGAACAACCGCTTTTTGCCGGCATTGAACAGCCGGAATATCACGGTAAAAAACAACGTAATGAAAAGCGTTCCGAAAAAGCTGATTATAAAGTACATAACCGCTTTACCACAGGCGAATGACAATCTGGCAAGAGAAAACAGCTGACCGCTGTCCATATTCTCCTGCCCCCCGAAATCCCATTTGTCACTGGGAGGCAGTTGAGTCAACTCAAGCAGCTCTTTTTTCATCTCTTTGAAATCCATGAATCCGCTGCTGCTGTTGACCGTTTCACCCGGCTTATATTGAGCCATGCACTGCCAACTATCTTCTCCCTGACGGGAAAAAACCGCAATACACGCCGAACTCCAGAGAATTATCAGATTCCGTTTATCCAGTGTATCATCAGGATATTCTTTTTCAGGCCCTTCCGGGGAAACATAGATCAGCAAACTGTTGAACGGCAGCTCCTGACGGCGGCTGATCTGCGGATCTTTTGCAGGGATTATACCGGAAGAGGAAAACTTTACAGAACTGCCGAATATATCGTTGAATTCATGGTACGCCGCACGCCAGCGATATCTGACCGTTAAACTGTTGCCAACTGCAATTCCGATGCTGCACAAAAAACACAGCAGAAAAAAGTGCCAAAGCGTCCGTAATACAGAGTGACACTTCAATTCATGGAATATATACGGTCCGCGGCAAGTCCCGAAAAAAGAACGAAAAAAACTCATTTTTTACTGATCCTACGATAATTGCAACTCTGCCCGGCACTTTTCAGCCTATTTAAATCACCACGTATCACTCTTTCTGCTTCCGCAGTGAGCCGATCAGTAAAAAGCAGTCCGTCAAGATGATCCAACTCGTGCTGGATACACCGTCCGAGCAGACCGCCGCATTCAAACTCAATAAATTCACCATCCAGAGTCTGCGCACGGAAAACCACACTCGCCGGACGGATGACCGGCGCATAAATGTCCGGAACCGAAAGACACCCCTCTTCGCGTTCAACACTCTTCGCCGAGCGGGCAATTATTTCCGGATTTATAACGGTCAACGGCATACGCGGCAGCAGAGCCAACTCCCCCGGAGTACCGGTATTGTTCTCTGCCGGCACATCAAAAACGACCATCCGCAAAGAGTGTCCATATTGCGGCGCAGCCAGCCCGATACCATTGAACACCCTCATAGCTTCAAGCATTTCCGCTGCCAGTTGACGGATATTCTCATCTACCATGATGACCGGTTTGGCGATCTCTTTCAAAACCGCCGCCCCGGCAGTATAAACCACCATGGATCTTTTGTTGCTTTTGAAAAACATACCAGATATACGCTTACTTTTTCACAGTCGCCGAAGCGGGGATCGCCGGAGCTGCGCTCGGCGCTGCAGGACGGGTAACTGCCGGAGCCTGAACCGGTTCCGTCTGACCGTTCTTACTGGCCGCCGCAGCTTCAAGAGCTGAATTCACACCATCCAACCCGGGAACTTTTTCATTTTTTCCATCATTGGTCAGATAGTAATCAGCAGTTGCTCCGCCGACCACAGCGATCAATTGTGCTTTGGCATTCTGAACATTGATATAGCTGGATGCCAACGAAGTCTCTGCTTCAACCAGATCGCGCTGCGCCTCATTCAGACGGGTAAGTTCTGCTTTACCGGCTTCATATTCCTCTTTGACCAGATTACGCTGCTGTTCGGAAAGTTTCTTAACTTCTCCGAGCATACGGGTCTTTTTGACATTCTGCACGTAGTTCGCATAAGCATTACGGACTTCACTGACCACCTTAAACCACTGAGCAGCAACCTGATATTCAGCAACTGCCCGCGCCGCTTTGGCTTCGCGCAGCTGGTTCAAACGGATCGCACCGTTGAAAATCACATAATCAGCAGCAATTCCAAATCCGAAATTCATGTTATCAGTACGGCGGTGGCGGTAGTCCGTGGAGTAACCATCGACATCCCCGGTGCTGTAATTCCAGTTAACATAACCGTTGACCGTCGGGGAGTATGCACCCCATGCCTGATAAACCTGATAGTTGGCGATATTAAGCTGTTCACGATATGCTTTGAGATCAGGACGGTTGGCAAGAGCCGCATCCAAATAGATCTCTACCGCAGGAAGTTCGGCAAATTCAGTGGAATATTTTTCCGGAAATTTGACATTTGCAGGCAGCGTGCCTTCCGGATACCCCATCAACTGTGCCAGCGCATAAATCGCCACTTCATACTGATAATCAGCATTTATCAGACTGACTTCCGCACTCTTGACATAGATCTCAAAGTTCAGCACATCACTCAAAGGAGCCGCACCGGCATTGAATTTGTGCCGGGTATTTTCCAATGAACTCAACTGAAACTCTTTATCCGTCTGGGCAATGCGGCGGTTTTCTTTTGCCAGCAGAACAGTATTATACGCATATGCGACCGCCTGCATCATCGTCCGGCAGGCGTCCTCTTCCAGCCTTGCCTGATAATCAAATCCGCTTTTAGCGGCCTTCAAACGGAACAAACGGGCAAAACCGTCAAACAGCAGCATATTCGCCTGAATGCCGGTATTGGTGGAAAACGTATTGTTGCGCGGATGATCACTGTCGTAAGAAGGATAATCTTTTCTGCGGTAGCGGGCAACCCAATCAAGAGAATAACCCATATCAAAACCGGCTGTCACAGTCGGGGAATACGCACCCCACGCCTGCAGATACTTCAATCTCGCCGCTTCAACCGAGTGATAAGCTGAGATATAAGTCGGGTTATTTTTGATGGCGATTCGCTGGGCATCGCGCAAACTCAAAACTCCGACATCCTTGAGCATATCATCAGATTGATCTTTCTGCCGCTGTGTATAGCTTTCACCCATAGTTGCAGCAGCCGGCTCTTTGTAACTGTAACAGCCCGCGATCGCAGCAAGCACCAGCGTCACAGTTCCCTTCAACAGCCATCTCTGTTTTGTTTTCATTTACACCTCAAACTCCAATTTATATAAGGTTACCTTAACAATTTAGTATAATGTAGCATCTTTTTTGTGTTTTGCAAGTCTTTTTTTATTTAAAACCGAAAAGAAAAACCCTCAATCTCTCATCCACTTCACCGATGACTATCGAAAACAGTGCCTCCCGGAAAATCTCTTCGCCTTTCAACGTATAGCTCTGGAAACGCACCGCCCAAACCAACTGGTGCATCGGCTCCATTTCCAGACGGGTCAGAAAACGCGATGAAACAATTTTTCCCATCCGGGATGCGATCTCCCGCTGTTCGGCATTGAACTTATCCTTATTATATACCTCTTTACCGCCAGCCGGAATGTATTTGACAAACGCCTCAAAATCATTTTTGCGGAATGCTTCGATCATCTCTTCGCCTATCCGCTCTTCCCGCTGCATTCTGCGCTCTTTTTCAGAAAGCTCTTCCGGAGAAACCCCGGTCACACATCCGGCACACAGCAGCAGCATAAATATCAAACCAAAAATTTTTTTCATGATACACTCGTCCTCTCTGCTGAATTATTTCAACACTTTTGCAAAAAATTCCCGGATACGGGGTTTTTCTGAATTCATCAGCACTGCCGGAGCATCTGCCTCCAGAATCTTTCCCTGATCCATAAACACCATCCGGTCCGCCACATCTGCAGCAAATGCGATTTCATGCGTCACCACGATCATCGTCATACCGTCATTGGCAAGATCTTTCATCAGCAGCTGCACCTCACCAACCATTTCCGGGTCAAGTGCCGATGTCGGTTCGTCAAAAAGCAGCACTTCCGGATGCATCGCACACGCACGGATGATCGCCACACGCTGTTTCTGACCGCCGGACAACTGCATCGGGTAAGCCTCCGCCTTATCCTCCAAACCGATCCGTCTCAACAATTCCAGTGCCTCTTTTTTCGCCTGCGCCATATTCATCAAACCGGTCTTGACCGGGGCAAGCGTAATATTGTCAATGATCGTCAGATGCGGAAACAGATTGAAGTGCTGAAAAACCATCCCCACTTTGCAGCGGTACGAATTGATCGACCGGGAAGAACCCCTGACTTTTTTTCCGTGAAAAATCACCTCTCCGGAAGTGGCATTTTCCAGCATATTCAAACAGCGCAGAAACGTACTCTTTCCGGAACCCGACGGTCCGACGATAAAGACTTTTTCCCCGCGATGCACTGACAGAGAAACATCATCCACCGCCCGGAGCGCAGGAAATTCCTTGACCAGATGGGATGCTTCCAGAATTATTTCATTTTTACTCATTTTTCTTCAACCTTTTTTCCAATATCGCCAAAAAACGGGAGAATATCATAACCAGGAACAAATAGATCAGCGCAACCGCAATCAGCGGCATGAAAGCGTTATACGTCTGACTGCGGATTATATCGCCGCCCTTGGTCAGATCCTGGAGTGCGATAAAACCGCACACACTGGTCTCTTTCAAAAGTACGATGAATTCATTGCCCAATGCCGGCAGCACATTTTTGAACGCCTGCGGCAAAATCACCAGTGTCATAGTTTTGGAATATGATAACCCCAGACTTCTGCCGGCTTCCATCTGTCCGCGGTCGATCGACATGATGCCGGAACGGATGATCTCCGCAACATACGCACCGGAGTTGATCCCGAATGCGATGATCGCCACCACGATTTTCGGAACATTGACCGAACCGAATACCACAAAGTAGATTATCATCAGCTGCAGTACCACCGGAGTTCCGCGGATCACCGTCAGATACAGGCGGCAGAACCAATCAGCTGTTTTGAGCTTGCCGGTAATATCTGCCGTACTGCGGATGACCGCGACCAGAAATCCCAAAAACACTCCGAGCAGAACTGATGCCATCGCTACGATCATCGTCACCTGAAAACCTTCCCAAAGGTAATTCCAGCGGTCAAATTTTATAAAGTTGGTATAAAAATCATTCCACCCCCCGCTCTTTTCACTTTCAGCAAGAGTTTCCTGAACGATGTTTTGTGTCTTTTTATCGTACTTTTCACGGATGGAATCCAACGTACCGTCGTCAATCATCTGCTGCAGCCCGCAGTTGAGCATATTCAGCAGTCCTTCCTGCCCTTTGGCGACTGCGAAAGCATACTCTTCGGTTGTCAGCGGTTCAGCAAGAATAGTCAGAGACTTATGTTTGGAAGCGTGGACATTTGCCGGCTCCACGTCCAGCACCACCGCATCAAGTTTACCTTTGAGCAAAGACGCAACTGCAGTGCTGGCATCATCGAACCGTTGGGGATTCTTGTCAATATTGTCAGTCACATAAGAGTCACCGGTCGTGCCGCTCTGCACGCCGATGCGTTTGCCTTTCAGATCAGCGGCACCTTTTACGGGACTTGACACCGGCACGATGATCACCTGCTTTGCGGAAACATACGGTATGGAAAAATCCACCTCTTTTTTGCGGTCTTCTGTAACGGTAAGTCCCGATGCCGCCACATCGCCTTTTCCAGTCTGGATAGCAACGATCACCGCATCAAATTTCATATCCTCGACAATCACGCTCTTACCGTGACGCGCAAAGATTTCAGTAATGATGTCGATATCGATACCGACGATCTTATCCCCTTCGTAATATTCATAGGGTGCAAAGTTGGCGGAAGTCACCACCCTGACCGCATCTTTGGCAAACAGCGGAAAAACTGTCAGAAAAGCCAGAATCAGAAACAATCGCTTTATCATATTTTTCACATCTCCGTTTTTAAACCGGCAATAAACATCTTTGTCCGTTCTTTTGCCGGATTATGGATAATATCTTTTGCAGTACCGGACTCAACGACAACACCATCTGCCATAAAAATGATCCGGTCGGCAACCTTTTCCGCGAAATCCATCTCATGAGTGACGATGACCATGGTCATTTTCTCCATTGCCAGATCACGGATCACCCGCAGCACCCCCTGGGTAAGTTCCGGATCAAGTGCAGAAGTCGGCTCATCGAAAAAAAGTATTTCCGGATGCAGTGCCAATGCCCGGGCGATCGCCACACGCTGCTGCTGACCGCCGGACAATTCACACGGATAAGCTGCCGCATGATCCGACAGTTCCATTTTTTTCAACAGCTCTTCAGCTTCGGCAACCGCCTCTGCACGCGGCACACCGGCAATATGTACCGGGGCATCAATAATATTTTCCAGCACAGACATATGAGGGAAGAGATTGAAATTCTGGAACACCATCCCGCATTTGCGGCGTGCTTCTTTCCGGACATCTTTTTTTGCCAGCACTCCGTCCTTGAAAAACGTAACTCCCCCCATGGATATCGTACCGCCATCGGCACGTTCCAGCATCGCAGCACAGCGCAGCAGCGTGGTTTTACCCGATCCCGACGGTCCGATGATCGCCACGACTTCACCTTTTTCCACCTCAAACGAGATATCTGTCAACACCTGCTTGCTGCGGAAACTTTTAGAAACTCTGTCTATTTTCAAAAGATTCATTTTACTCACCGGTAGTAACTCAATTTTTTCTCGATCGCCGCCATCACCCCGGCAACGACGAAGTTGAATACATAGTAGAACACACCCGCCACGATAAACGGCATCATGGATGATGATGCACTGGCTATCTGTTTGGCGATGGTGAACATCTCAAGCACTGCCAGAGAAAACGCCAGCGACGTATCTTTCACCAACGTGATCACCTCATTGGTCACCGGCGGCAATATCCTTTTTACGACCTGTGGCAGAATGATCCGGAAAAACGTCTGGTACGGAGAATATCCCAGCACGCTTGCCGCCTCATACTGCCCGCGGGGTATCGACTCGATACCAGCCCGGTAGATCTCGGCAAAGTATGCGGCATAATTGAATGAAAAACCGATGATCACCGCGATAAAACGGTAATCCAAACCACAGAAACTCAACTTGGAAAGCTGGATACCGAAAAGATAATAAGGACCGAAAAACCATACCAGCAGCTGCAGCATCAGCGGCGTTCCGCGCATAACTGAAATAAATATCCGGAATACGTTGCGCAGCAGAAAATTTCCGCTCATCCGCCCGAACGCTACCAACAGACCCAGCGGCAGAGAAAACACCAGCGTCAAACAGAATATCGCCATGGAAACCAGCAATCCTTTGCCGAGTTCCAGGAGTACCGTCTTCAGCGAAAGAGTACTGTCATCCTGCCCGCCGGTTCCTTTCTTCTCAAAGGTCAGTTTGCCCAGAGCCATCACATTTTTACCGTCAAAATATTCAGCGGAGATCTCTGCGGCAGTTCCGTCGGCAACCATTTCAAGCAAAGTATTCTGCACCGTATCGCGCAGCGCAGTATCGCCTTTGCGGAAACCGATACCGTACATCTCACTCATCACGATCTCATCAAGCAGACGGAATTCGCCGGTCTTCAATTTGGTCTTTGCCACACCGACATCCAGGGCAACAGCATCAACACTGCCGGACTCCAGCTGCATAACGGCATTATTGTAATCAGGAACAACCACCAGCCCGGCAAAGGTTTTGCCCAACTCCTGACGTTCACCATCCGGAGACAGAGCCTTCTGCACCGGAGTGTCGGTCTGAACGGCAATTTTCCTGCCCTTCAAATCGGCAAGAGTTTTTATCGTTGAATTCTTTTTGACCATCACCACCTGTTCATTGATCACATAAGGATCGCTCCAGGTGTAGCTGTTTTCTCTGCCGTTGATGGTAAACCCGTTCCAGATACAGTCGATCATGCCGCTGTTAAGTTCGCTGTCTTTGGCATCCCAGTTGATCGGCTTGAGTTTGATTTCCCAGTTATTGCGCCTGGCGACCTCCCGGGCAAGATCAAGGTCAAACCCCTTGAATTCACCGTTTTCGACGTAACCATAAGGCGGAAAACCGGCATCGAATCCCACGGTAAAAGTACGGCAGAACGCCGTCTGTATACCAAGCACAACTGCCAACAATAAAACTGCTTTTTTCAAAATCGACCTCTTGAAATAAAGTTAAAATAAAAGAACAATCTTATAATATATTGCACATTCGGCATTAATACAAGCTCTTATTGAACCAGCGGTTCAACAGTTACAGAAGAAATCTTCCAGTTTCCATCGATTTTTTCCGCACTGCCGCTGACAAGATAGATACCTTCAAAGTCAAATTTACCGCGCTGAAACGCTCCGGATATCTCCGCATCAAAGGAAAAAACCGCTCTGCCGTCTGCGATCTCGACGGAAATATCCCCCGTCCGGACCGACATGCTTTCAACATAACGGAAGTACATCATCCAATACTGTTCAAGATTATTCTGCCCGAATTCAAAATTCATCTCCGGCTTGCGAAGCATGATTTTGACCGGTGGAGCAAAAAAATCACCGCTTTTCGTATGTTTCAGCACCCCTTCATGCGCCATTTTCCCCTGTCTGACCTGCACCCATTGAGCGACATTGCCGATCAATTCTTTCACAGCCCGCTGATCGCGGGTGATGAACCACCAGACTCCGGCAGCTGCAATAAAAAGCAGCAGAACTGCAGACAACAAAAAAATCTTCTTCTTCAAAACAACACCCCTCCGGTAATTCTCTCCAGTTTTATTTCGCCGAAAACATGTTCCGGCATATCCTGACTGCGGTTGTCGCCTACCGCGAAACAGTAACCATCTCTGACTGTCACCGGCTCACGTGACCAGTTGCACGGCAATTTTACATAAGGTTCATTCTGCTCTTCACCGTTGATGACCAGCACACCGTTCCGGAACTCCACCGTATCGCCGGCAACAGCGACCACTCTTTTGAGCAGTTCACGCCTGCCGAACCAGGCAATGGTCACAATATCACCGCGCTGCGGCTTTTTCAGAATATAACGCAAACGGAACGAAAGCGTGAATGTATTGTTCCGGAACGTCGGCTCCATACTGCTTCCCTGAATGAAACACGGTTTGAACAATCCGAAAAACAGTGCTGCGACTGCCACTGTGATCAGCAGACGCCTGAAAGAAAAACGTCTTGATTCAGCACGCAGCAGCCGTTGTATGAAACCTTTTCTGTTTCCGTTATCCGTCACGTTTTACTGCACCTGCTGCGCCGCCGGATCCTGATTGCCGTACATCGCGGCATATTCAGCGGCCAGTTGCTCTTCCATCATCTTTTTTTCCGCCTGCATCAACGGCAGGAAGCGGCCTTTGTCACTGGCTTTCATGTATGCCTCTTCCGCACTGATTTGTCCGGCATCAAGTTCACGCTGGATGGAGTTATCCATCGCCATCATGCCCATACCGACACCGGCATCGATAATGGTGCGGATATTGGATATCTGACCTTCGCGGATGGTGTTGGGCAAAGCATCGGTATGGAGCAGAACCTCATGCACCGCCACCCGGCCGCCGTTGAGCTTGCGGCACAAAAGCTGGGAAACCACCGCCTGCAGACACTCTGCCAGCATAGTCCGGATCTGCGCCTGTTCATCCGCCGGGAACGCATCGATGATACGATCGATGGTCTGCGGAGCATTGTTGGTGTGCAGTGTGGCAAAAACCAGCATACCCATGGAGGCACAAGTCAGTCCCAGACGCATGGTCTCGTTGTCGCGCATCTCACCGATAAGCACAATATCCGGGTCGGAACGCATCACACCGCGCAGCGCTTCGGGGAACGAATGGCTGTGAATACCGATCTCGCGGTGAACAATGGTACAGTTTTTATTCTGATGGACAAACTCGATCGGGTCTTCAATGGTGATGATGTGTTTGCTGGTGTAAGTGTTGATATAGTCTATCATCGCAGCAAGCGTAGTCGATTTTCCGCTGCCGGTGGGACCGGTTACCAGTACCAGGCCGGCTTGATAGTCACAGATGGTCTTCAAAACCTCCGGCAGATGCAGATCTTCCAGAGTCAATATTTTACTGGGGATCTGACGCAGCACGCACGCCATGCCGTGGTAGTTGTAAAAGTAGTTGCAGCGGAAACGCGCCAGACCGGGGATCTCGTGTGCGAAGTCCAGATCGTGATTCTTCATAAAAACTTCCCACCTCTTTTTCGGCAGGCAGATCTCCTCCATCAATTCGTGCATGAATTCCGGAGTGAGTATCTCATCGCTCAAAGGGGAAATATTTCCGTGAAAACGCGCTTTGGGCGGAAAATTGATCGACAAGTGCAAGTCTGATCCGCCATTGGCAAGCATCGTCCGCAAATAACCATTGATGATCGGTTCTTCTCTGTCCATGATATAAAATTCCTTTAATTATTATCCCTTCATAGCGGCGGCAGCGGCGGCCTCTCTCTGCGCCCAAATGGAGTTGAGTTGGGCGATGATAGTGGGATCTTTCATCTCTTTCAATGCCGCCTCACGGCTTATCATACCGCGCGCATACTTCTCGCAGATGCACTGATCGAAAGTACACATGCCCTGATTGGCTGACGTGACCATCGTGGAGTGCAGACGGAACGTGTTGCCCTCGCTGATGATATTGGATACCGACATGGTGTTCAGCATTATCTCGTAGATCAGAGTCAATCCGCCGAATCCGTCGGGAACCAGTTTCTGGCAGATAACTCCGCGCATACTGCCGGCTGTCATCGCCCGGATCTGCGGCTGCTGACTCGGGGGGAACACATCCAGCAGACGGTTCAACGTATTCGGTGCATTACCGGTATGCAAAGTTCCGATCACCAAGTGACCGGTTTCAGAAGCGGTAATGGCGTTTTCAATAGTTTCAAGGTCGTGCATTTCACCGATGACGATGATATCAGGGTCTTCACGCAAGGACGCCTTGAGCGCAGTACGGTAACTGTTGGTATGGGAACCGACCTCCCGCTGGGAGACCTGACAGTTGTTGGACATCTGCAATATCTCAATGGGATCCTCTACTGAAATGACGTGATCCTGACGTTTCTCATTGATGATGTTGATCATCGCAGCAAGAGTGGTAGTCTTACCGGAACCGATCGGACCGGTGACCAGAATAAGACCGTTGTGGTAGTCAAGCAGACGCTTGATATTTTCCACATCTTTATCCAGATAACCAAGCTCCTCCAGAGAGCTGATATGATCCGGAACCAGACGGTAACTGCCGGCAATGCCGTCTTTCTGCTCCATCAGACAGACCCTGAAACGATCATACCCTACCTCCAGAGCCAGACTCATATCCTGAGATTCCAGAAATTCATTTTTCTGTTCTTCGGAAAGCAGTGCGAAGTTGATGCGCATGGCATCCTCTTTGGTAAGCACGTAAGTGTCGATACGCTCGATCTGCAGCAAACGCCGGACGAACGGCGGTGAACCGGCGGACAGATGTAAATCACTGCATTTGAGATCACGCAGGCTGTTCAGCAGCAGCACTACCCTGTCTCTGACCTCTTCATCACTCAAGTATGCCACATCACTCAGACTCGGCAGAACACTGTAATCCACGCTGCTGATGTACTCTGCTCCGGTTCCGTAAGCAGCAGAGTCATATCCGGCGGAACCTGCCCCGCCATCACTGTACGGCGGATAACCGGTTGCCGCCTGTCCATACGCATAATCCAGATAAGCGGACAACTGATCGGCCCATGCCTGCTGATCCTCCGGAGCAAGCGAAGCACACAACTGATCCAAAAACGCCTGGGCAAAAACTCCGGCATCACCTGTCCGCCCCAGACTTTCCCACAAATTCTGACCGTCCTCATCGGTAAGCACGGCGTTTTCACTCAAGGCATATACCAGCCACTGTATTTCCAAAGGCACATCCGGTGTCATAAAAAAATATCCTTTCTGCAAAAAAACGTAATTCACCTGACAACACTTTACAATACAACCCCAATGCTCCGAAGTCAACCCCCAGAACTCACCCAAAATGCAAAAAAAACATATCCTGCCCTTTTCAGATGCGATAAAGAACAAAAAAAACAGTACAGCATTTGCAAAATCAACGGTTGCGTATTATATTAATATAATGGTTTGGCACATTCGTGCCTATTAACTCAAGAAACGATGGAGGTAACCCCGTGAGTTTTCATCTGTTGGTTTTTGTCAAACAGGTGCCGGATACGCAGAATATTTCCGGTGATGCGATGACTCCCGAAGGCACTGTCAACCGTGCCGCCCTTCCGGCGATCTTCAATCCGGAAGATTTGAACGCATTGGAACTGGCCCTTGAACTCAAGGACCGTTATAACGCCCACGTAACAGTAGCGACAATGGGTATGCCCGCCGCTGCGGAAGTGCTGCGTCAGTCTCTCTACCGCGGCGCAGACCGTGCGGTGCTGGTCACTGACCGCGCCCTCGCCGGTGCCGATACCCTGGCGACCAGTTATACTTTGAGCTGTGTTGCCAAAAAACTCGGCGATATCGACCTCGTCCTCTGCGGACGTCAGGCTATTGACGGCGACACCGCCCAGGTCGGTCCCCAGATCGCGGAAAAGCTCAACATTCCGCAGATCTGCTACGTTGAAGAGGTCAAATCTCTGGAACCCGGCAAAATCGTTGCCCGCCGTGCCATTGAAGGCGGTTACGAAATCCTCAGCTCTCCGCTTCCGGCTCTTCTGACTGTCATCGATGCGAATGATCCGCGTCCGATGAATGTCAAATTGATCATGAAATACAAACGCGCCCGCACTCCCGGTGAGATCGATGCCGCCGCAAAAAAAGGCGAGATCGCCGATCCGGAAAAATGCAAAGCTGATCTCAAAACTGCCGGTCTGCTCATTGAAGAGTATTCTGCCGCCGACATCAATGCCGCCCCCGAGCGCATCGGTTTCCCCGGTTCACCGACCAAGGTCAAACAGGTCATGAGCGTGGTACTTACCGCCGGAGAGGCCAAGACGGTTTCCGCCGATGCCGAAGGCATTGCCGGACTTATGCACGAACTTATCAGCGATCACACTCTGGGGTAAAAAATGGCTAATATTGGAAATGTTTGGGTCTTTATCGAGCAGGAACAGGGCAAAATCGCCGGAGTCAGCTTGCAGCTGGTTTCCAAGGGTCGTGAACTTGCCGACCGTCTGGGTGTAAAACTTGAAGGAATCCTGCTGGGAGATAATCTGTCCGGCTGCATCGACACCCTTTACCACTACGGCTGCGACCGGGTCATTCTCGCGGAAGATCCCCGTCTGGAGCCTTTCACCGTGTTGCCTTATGCAAAAGTCATTATGAAGCTGATCCTTGAACACAAACCGAATATTCTGCTTTTCGGTGCCACGCTCAAGGGTCGCGAACTGGCTCCGCGTATTGCTTCCGAGAAACTTGCCGGTCTTACTGCTGACTGCACAGATCTTCAGATCGACGACTTTGAAGACAAGAAAAACGGCAAAAGCTACACCGACAAACTTATGCAGATCCGTCCGGCATTCGGCGGCAACATCATCGCCACCATCGTCAACACCTGGGATGATCCCCAGATGGTCACCGTCCGCGAAGGCGTGATGAAACTCGGTGAAGCTGACACCTCAAGGACCGGTGAACTGCTCAAAGTTCCGGTGGAACTCACTGCGGAAGATACCGTCATTCAGGTAATTGAACGTGTCCGGGCAGATAAGGAAGTTGACCTGCAGGGAGCCCAGATCATCGTCGCCGGCGGCTACGGTGTCGGTTCCAAAGAAAACTTCAAACTGATCTACGATCTGGCAGAAGCCATCGGCGGTGAAGTCGGTGCTTCCCGTGCCGCCGTTGATGCCGGCTGGATCAGCCACGATCATCAGGTCGGTCAGACCGGTGTCACCGTGCGTCCGCGTCTTTATATTGCCTGCGGTATTTCAGGTTCGATCCAGCACACTGCGGGTATGAGTGAATCCAAAAAGATCATCGCGATCAATACCGATCCGGGTGCCCCGATCTTCAGCTGTGCCCACTACGCGATCGTCGGTGATCTCAATCAGGTCATCCCGCAAATGATCAAAGCATTCAAAGCAAAGCAGCAGTAACAGGGAGAAATTCTTAAATGTTGAACTATTTTTCAGACAATCAGGACCTTGAATTCACGCTGCAGAATCTTGAGCTTGCCGAAATCACCGGTCTGCTTGAAGATAACTACAAAAATGCGGAAAAGTTCGATTCCGCTCCGGTTGATTTCAAAGATGCTCTGGACAACTATGAACGTGCATTGAAAGTTATCGGCGAGATCGCCGGTGAACGCATTGAAGCGCGTTCACGTACTGTGGATCAGGTCGGTGCCCAGTTCAAAGACGGTAAGGTGATCTATCACCCGCTGACCCTCCAGAATCTTGAAGATCTCAAACAGGCCGGTCTGATGGGCGTCATGCTCGGACACCAGTACGGCGGTTTGAACTTCCCCTGCTCCGTCTACACGATGATGACCGAGATCGTTTCCCGTGCCGATGCTTCTCTGCAAAACATTTTCGGTTTGCAGGACATTGCGGAAACCATCAACTTCTTCGGCAATGATGAGCAGAAAAACTTCTATCTGCCCCGTTTCGCCAGCGGCGAATTTGACGGTTCAATGGACCTGACCGAACCGGATTACGGTTCAGATTTGCAGTCCGTCCGTCTGCGCGCCTATCAGGACGAAAACGGTCAGTGGTACCTCAACGGTATGAAACGCTTCATCACCAACGGCTGTTCCAAAGTACATCTGGTGCTGGCGCGTTCCGAAGAGGGAACCACCGACGGCCGCGGATTGTCAATGTTCATCTGCGAAGCCTGCCCGCAGCTGGTGGTGCGCCGCATTGAGGACAAAATGGGTATCCACGGTGTTGCGACCTGCGAACTGCAGTTCAACGATGTACCGGCACAGCTTTGCGGTAAACGCCGTCTGGGGCTGATCCGTTACGTGATGAGTCTGATGAATGGTGCCCGCGTGGCAATCAGTGCGCAGGCGGTCGGTATTGCTGAAGCAGCGTACCGTCAGGCGCGCAAATACGCCTCTGAGCGTGAGCAGTTCAAACGCAGCATCGACAAGTTCCCTGCGATCTACTCGATGTTGAGTTCCATGAAAGTCCGCCTGACCGCGGCCCGTGCGCTGCTTTATGAAACGACCCGCGTCGTTGACCTGCGCAACGTGTATACCCACATTGTTGAACACGGTACTCCCACCGATGAAGACCGTGCCAAACAGAAATATTACACCAAACTTGCCGCTCAGCTCACCCCGATGTGCAAAGCATTGGCAACTGAAAGTGCCAACTCCATCGCGTATGACGGCATTCAGATCCACGGCGGTACCGGTTACATGCGTGACTTCAATGCGGAGCGTTACTACCGCGATGCACGTATCACCAATATCTACGAGGGAACCACACAGCTGCAAATCGTGGCTGCCATCGGCGGTGTGATGCAGCGTGATGCCGACAAACGCATGGCGGAACTTTTCGCTATGGAACTGCCTGCTGAGCTGGCGGCACTGCGTGATAAACTGGCTTCTCTCCACTCAAAACAGCTTGAAGCGGTAAAATTCGTTGCGGAAAAACGCACGGAAGACGGCAGCAAAGACACTGCTTATCACGATCTGATGGCGCGCAATCTGGTGGAAATGGAAACTTACATTTTCGTCGGTCTGCTGCTGCTGCGTGACGGTGCGATCTGTGCTGACCGCGCCCCCATCGCGGAACGTTACGTTCTGGATGCCGTTGCCGAGTTTGAACGCCGCTTCATCAATGTTTGCTCCGGCGACACCAAACTCATCGCCAATCACCGTGATATCATTGATTACTGATAAAGGAGATTTGCAACAATGAACAACAGTTACCTGGAACGGGCACGTCAGAATATCACCGATCCCCAGATCCTGTCGGTGGTTGCCGCCAAACGGGCAAAACAGCTTGCTGCCGGCGGACGTCCGATGATCAAGTGTGATTCAGAAAATCTGCTTGATATCGCACTGCTGGAGATCGCAGAAGGTCTTCTGTCCTATGAATTTCCGGATGAAAACGAAACTCCGGCTGCTGAAGCCGCTGCGGAAACTGCTCCGGAAGCAGATGCGGAATAACCTCCGTAAAAAAGTACGATCCCGGCGAACCGTAAAAAGTTCGCCGGGATTTTTCATGCCCGGAAAATGTGATAATACAGATAATATATACGTCTGTTGGTTCCGCACAACCGCCCGGCAGGCGGCACTGCAGTATCTGTACTCCCCGGGAAGGTACACACGCTTACTCCTGACCGTACCTTACCGGTGCGTGACAAATTCCGGCAGATTTTTCAGGCGGCTTATGATAAAGAGTTTTTCCACGATAACATTGGCAAAGATCCCGGCAGCGTTCAGCGCGGCAAAGACAAAGATAAATTTTCCTGCTGCACATCCGGCACTGTAAACCGGCTGACCGCTTTGCAGAACAAAGTTATTCCATACAAACGGATAAGTCTGCAGCAGATATATACCGAGAGAATTGACACTTAAAAAAGTCACGATCCTTCGGGTTGCGTTTTTGCGAATTTGGATTTTATGGCACAAAATCAGTATTCCGGCAGCTTCAAGCACGCAGAACGGCGAAAGATAACTCATGAACCGTCTGCCGTCCGGGACGCATCCGGAATAAATCCCGGCGAGATGAAACATACACGGCAGGATAACGGACAGAACCGTCGCAACAACGGCGGCAGGATAAATATTTTTCATTCTTAAAATCTGCGGCATAAACTCTTTCAGCACTCCGCCGTAGATGAAACATATTGCCAGCCAGATGACCGAATAACCGTTGTCAAGAGCTGATGCCCCTTCACTGCCACCGGCAACCGGCAGAATGGAAAAGACCAGAAACATCCCGCCTGCCAAAGCCGGCAATTCTTTTTTACCGCACGCGCGAATTCCCTTGCCCAGAAGCGGCATAAAAATAAGCAATCCGGCATACGCGCTGATATACCACCAGTATTTATTCAGCGGAACAATGAACATCGAACACCAATCCGGTTCGGCGACAGTACGCAGTATACAGCACTCTGCGACATACAGCACCACCGACCAAAACGTCATTTTCAACCAGAAAGACAAGCAGTTTTTCAGCCATTTGCGGTCGTATTCATGCACCTTGCCGCCGAGCAGAAAGCCGGAAAGAATGGCGAAACAATCCACTCCGGCAAAGCAGGTGTATTCGATCAGGTATCCGCAAACAGCAATCGGCATCGGCAGTTCCGGGCGCAGCAGATCCAGGTGCTGCCAGTTGACATGCAGAGCAGTGATCATCAACATGGCGATGATCCGGAAAAGATCCAACGCATAATTGCGGGTATTATCATTCATCGGCATCCCCCATGACGTTATCTCTGACATAAGGCATGGTTCCCTCCCGGACGGTACGTGGGACCGCTGAAAAATTTTCCGACAGAAAGTTCTCTTTGCTTACATCAGCGGTAAAAGTCACGCCCATCATTTCCAGCAGACCGAAGTGTGCCCGGTCACTCTGCAGCGGGACATGACGGCTTTTTTCCATGCGGAGGAACAATTCCGGATACAGCTCACGATAACGGCGGTTGCTCCAAAGCAGAAACGGGATCTCATAAGCGGAGTTTTCAACAGAGTTGGGAGAGCGCAGCGCGCCGTTGTCGCACACCGAACCGTGATCGGCAACGTATATCAGATACGCCGGACGATCAAGTTTTTCCAGTTCAGCAAGAAATTTTCCCAAAATCATATCGGTATAGCGCAAGGAAGTATCGTACTCATTGACCAGCGGAGAATAAGCCGTGTCGTTCAGAAACTGCCGGTAAAAATCAGCCGGATAGCGCGAGGCATAGGGTTCATGGCTGCCGAAAAGATGCAGTACAGCCAACTGCGGAGTACCGCACCTGCCGCTCTTATCACGCAAAAAACGGGTAAAATGCGGCAGTAAAACGGCATCGTAGACTTTGGCATTACGATCTTCGGCAAGATCGCTGAAGTTTTCCTCGTGCATATAAGTGATGGAATCCGCCGTGCCGAAGATCATCTGCAGCGGGGAATCCGCCCAACCGGATTTATTTTGATTGGTGATGACATCCACCTGATATCCGACAGCTTTCAACGCATCAAAGACCGTCCACGATACGTGCCGGTTCTCCAGCGTCATATCTGTAAGAAAGTATTTGAGCGCAGTAATAGTCATCGGCAGAACCGTTATCACATCATCAAACACGATGATCTCCGGCTGACGTTTGCACAATTGCGGCGTGGTATCGCGCTGATAGCCGTAAATGGAGTGATGTGAACGGATCGCTGACTCCCCGATGACCAGTACACCGAGCGGAGGAGCCGAAGCAAGTTCCGGAGCAAGTCTGACAAATTCCGGAATATTCCGGTGACGCATTTCCCTAACGAATACACCGGCATGTTCATTGAACAATCCGATTTGCCGGTATATAGTGTAAAACGGATGACTCTTCCATGCCTTTTCACCGGAAGTTGCCAATGGCAAAAATGTGATAAGCAGTACGGTCACCGCCGCGATAATATCACTGCGTAAAGAGTGTGCTTTCCGGCAGCAGAGTTTCCCGGCAAAATATATCCCGGCAGTATAACCGCCAATTATCCCGGCAAAGAGCAGGATGTGCCAAAAACGGACATATGCGGAGAAAAATCCTTTTGTTTCCTCCCAGGTTGTATCATATACCAGACACAGGAGCGATTCACAGAAAAATGTCCCGGTCGTCAGATAGACCATCGTCAGCAGCAACAATATGATAAAGTGACATGTCACCAACAACTGCAAATACCATTTGCCACGCCGGAAAAGGAAAAAAACGGCACTCAACAGCAGTAAAAATGCCCAACTATCTTTCAAACAGGAGACTCCGGGGAATTTTTTGGAATACGACAGAGAAAATCCATGCAATGCGGTAAGAAAATAATTCATTATCAGCACCGCCAGATACATCAAGGTAAAAAAACACGCTTCTTTATGGGAAATTTCGTAATTTTTCCACCGGTTACGGCAAAAATCGATTATTTTTTTCAACGTCTTTTTTTCTCCGTACCGCTCCGTATCAGCAAACTTTCCGCCGGGCGGAACAACCGTTAAAACAAAGGAGCCGGAAAAAGACGGAAGATACGGCAGGAATTGTTCTTTACCGTACCTGTCCATCCGGTTCCGAAGCTGTCTCCGCGTTAACGGACAACACTGTTCAACAACGCTTCAGGCTTTGACAGCGATCCCGTCAGACCCTTCCTCGATGACCAGCACGGGGGATTTCACTTCGATGCGTTTTCCGGTGCGGCGGTTTTCATCGGCATCGGCAATCGCTTTTTTGATCATCTCAGCCATGGGGGCAATAGCGTTTTCCACGTTTTCCCTGCCGCGTTCAGCAGTGGCAAGTTCCGGATACCCCATCACGCCGACTTTGATCTCCGGCCGTTGACGGGTGGTGGCGATCTCCTGCGGCTGACCGCTCAAAGTGGTACAGAGCTGGTAGGCATCCTGATCGTGGCGCATACGCTCGGCAAGCTCCGGTTCGTCCATTTCCAGATTCTCCATCTGCACCAATTCGCGGCGGTAGGCAAGCATCAGCGATGTTTCCGCATCACCGGCATGGAAGTCTGCCCCGCTCATACGCGGATCGCGCGGACGCACCCAGTGATCGCCACGGCGCAGGATCATGATCATCACTTTTTCCAGAGAAGCATTGAGCCACTTCAAAATACGCAACGCTTCTTTCAACTGCGCCAGACTCTCGGAGCCGCCATGTCCGGGGTAGATGAGGATATTTTCAAAGCCTTGCGAAGCAAGCGATTCCACGATATCGCACATAATGGCGCAAAAACTGGTCGGCCGGACATTGATCGTACCGGGTAATTGACCGCCGGAAAAACAGTAGTTCAAAGGCGGAGCAACGATACAGTCAAGCTTTTCCGCCAGTACGTAAGCCGGCACTTCCGCATTGTGGATATCCATACTGACCGGCAGATGGTAACCGTGCTGCTCAACGACACCGTATGGAACTATGATCGTTTTGTTGGTTTTAAGGTACTCACGGATCTCTTTGACCGTCATTTCACCCATTGCATGTGTTCTCATAACATTTTTATCCTTTCCTGATTTTATTGTTGTTGTCCTGAATTTTGTGAAAAATCTAACCTGCGGTGGCACCTTGCGGGTAATCTCGCGCCCTGCTCCTGCGCCGGAGCAGTCGAGTACATAGTACACCTTGTCCCGCCATAGCTTTATGCGACGGCGGATCCTGCACCGTACTCGTCCGCAATCCATCCATCAGTCTTCGCATAAAGCTACGCCTTGACAAGCCGGTTGGATCAAACCCGTACCGGCTTGGTTGACAAATCACAACTTATGTGATATGTTTTATACACTGATAGAAATGTTTGTTTATAACCTCATGCTTCCGTTTTACAAAATTTTGGACATTACCATTTTATTTACCGGACAGTAATTTTATCTTATCGCGCAGATCTGCGGCACGTTCAAATTCCAGAGCTTTGGCAGCGGCAAGCATTTCACCGGTAAGCTCAGCTATCAGATCCGCCATCTCTTTGCTGTTCATATTCATTTTGTCAAAGTTGATAACTCCGTCACTGCCGTCAGCAAGGGTATTGCAGGCAAAATCCGGCATTTTGGAACGTTTATTACGCGGTTTGCTGCCGATTATCTCACTGATGGTCTGGCGTTTCTCTTTGACGATGGTTTTGGGTACAATGCCATGAACCTCGTTGTACGCCTGCTGCTTTTTCCGGCGGCGTTCGGTTTCATCCAGCAGAGCCTGCATCGCCGGGGTGATGTTGTCACCGTACAGGATAACTCTGCCGTCACGGTTGCGTGCCGCCCTGCCCGCCGTCTGCACCAGAGAACGCTCTGAACGCAGAAAACCGACCTTGTCAGCATCCAGTATCGCCACCAACGCAACTTCCGGCAGGTCGATACCTTCCCGGAGCAAGTTGATACCGATCAGACATTCAAAGTCCCCGTCCCGCAGTTTATTGAGGATCCGGACACGTTCAAGAGCGTCCAATTCCGAGTGGAGATAGCTGGTCTTAACTCCGATATCGCTCAAGTAATCAGCCAGCCGCTCGGCGTTTTTCTTGGTCAGGGTCGTGACCAGTGTCCTGCCCCCGGCGGCGGAAACTTTGCGGATCTCCTCAATAACATCATCCAGCTGCCCTTCCAGCGGACGGACTTCGATTTCCGGATCGAGCAGTCCGGTCGGACGCACGATCAGCTCCACGGTATCGGTACTGCGCTCTTTTTCCATCTCTCCCGGAGTTGCGGAAACGTAGATGGTCTGCCCGGTCAAACCGTCGAACTCCTCAAAACGCAGCGGACGGTTTTCCAGAGCTGACGGCAGCCGGAAACCGTGATCTATAAGAGTCTGTTTGCGCTGACGGTCGGCTTTGTACATCGCCTGAACCTGAGGAAGTGTTACATGCGACTCATCCACTATGGTGAGAAAATCATCCCGGAAAAAGTCAAAAAGACAGTACGGACGCATTCCCGGCTGACGGTTGGACAAATGCATGGTATAGTTTTCAATACCGCTGCAATAGCCGAGTTCCTGCATCATTTCCAGATCGTATTCCACGCGTTGATTGATCCTCTGCGCCTCCACCAGCAAACCTTTTTCTTCAAAAAACTTCACTCTTTCACGCATCTCCTGACGGATGGATTCCGCAGCCGAAGCGATCCGGTCAGGCGGCATGACAAAGTGTTTGCAGGGGAAAAGAGTCCCTTCCGGCAGAACAGATTTCAGTTTACCGGTAAGTGAATCGCGCCGCTCCATACGCTCGATGGCGTCATCAAAAAAACTGATACGGATAAAGTCATCACGCTGCGGTTCAAAAACATCCACCACATCTCCGCGCACCCGGAACTCACCTTTGCCGGGAGAAACATCGTTGCGGTTGTATTGGATCTCGATCAGACGGCGCAGCAATTCATCGCGGTCAATGGTATCGCCGGAATCCAGCCGGACACACATTTCAGTGAACTCTTCCGGCGCACCCAAACTGTAAATGCACGAAACACTTGCTACGATGATCACATCACGGCGTTCAACCAAACTGGCGGTCGCCGACAGACGGAGCTTTTCAATATCCTCGTTGATGGAGGCATCTTTGGCAATGTAAGTGTCCGTCTGCGGAATGTAGGATTCCGGCAGATAGTAGTCGTAGTAACTGATGAAATATTCAACGGCATTTTCCGGAAAAAAACTCTTGAACTCGCTGTAAAGCTGGGCGGCAAGTGTTTTGTTATGAGACAGCACCAACACCGGACGATCCTGTTCGGCGATCGCCTGGGCAAGCACATAAGTTTTTCCGGAACCGGTCACTCCGTGGAGCGTCTGATAACGGACAGAATTTTTCAGATTCTCCCGGAGTTTCCGGATCGCTTCCGGCTGATCACCGGCTGGTTCAAAGGGAGCGTGGAGCTTGAATATTCCCATAATACCTTAAAATCGGAAATCACGTTTGCCGCAGCAGATATCTTTCAAATTCTGTTCGGCGATACTTCTGACTTTCTCATTGGGAACTTTTGCCAGTTCCGCAGCGATCATCTTATCGCCGATCTCTTTGGTTTCCGGTGCGGCATAATCTTCCAGATACTCTTTCAAAGTCATCAGCGCATTGGGTTGGCAGCAGTTGGCGATCTGACCGGATTTGACCAGACTCATGAACCGGTCGCCGGTACGTCCCTCGCGGTAGCACGCCGTACAGAAACTGGGGATATGTCCCTGCTCTAAAAGCCATTTGATCACTTCATCAAGCGTCCGCAGGTCACTGACATCGAACTGCGCCGTTTCATCGTGCCGCGCCTCGGTGGTGTAACCGCCGACACTGGTGCGGGAACCGCCGGAAATCTGGGAAACACCAACTTTAAGCACCCGTTCACGGGCGGCTTTGGACTCCCGCGTGGAAACGATGATCCCGGTATAGGGAACCGCGATACGCAGAACTGCAACCAGTTTCTCAAACATGTCATCGGAAATAGCATTGCTGAATTGATCCGCATCAATATCATCCGCCGGCCGGATACGCGGCACACTGATGGTGTGCGGTCCGACACCTTTGTACGCTTCAAGGTGTTCGGCGTGCATCAGCTGCCCGACGAAATCGTACCGGTAAGTACTTAACCCGTAAAGAACTCCGCAGCCAACATCATCGATACCGCCATCCATGGCACGATCCATCGCTTCGGTGTGCCACGCATAATCATGTTTGGGACCGGCCGGGTGCAGAGCTTCGTAATTCTTTTTATTGTATGTCTCCTGAAAGAGGATGTACGTACCGATACCGGCATCTTTGAGTTTGCGGTAGTTTTCCACCGTGGTCGCGGCGATATTGACGTTGACCCGGCGGATAGCTCCATTTTTGTGCTTGATGGAGTAAATCGTTTTGATGCTGTCAAGAATGTACTCGATCGGGTTGTTTTTCGGGTCTTCACCGGTTTCCAGAGCCAGACGTTTATGTCCCATATCCTGCAGTGCGATGACCTCGTTGCGAATCTCGTCCTGTGTGAGTTTCTTGCGGGGGATAGTCCGGTTCTGCACATGATAAGGACAATAGACACAACTGTTTATGCAGTAGTTTGAAAGGTACAGCGGTGCAAACATCACGATCCGGTTGCCGTAAAACTTGCGTTTGATCTCCATGGCAAGGTCAAGGATCTGCTGCTTTTTATCAGCCAGTTCACAATCCAACAGCACCAGAGCCTCCCGGTGGTTCAATCCTTTGAGTTCCCGCGCTTTGGCAAGGATCTCATCAACCAGCGCGGCATTATTTTTGTTATCTTCTGCGAACTTCAAAGTTGCCTGAATCTCGCCGTCATCAATAAAATCAACGGCATGTGGGGACATCACATCGTACATAAAAAAACCTCTGCTCTTTTTGCATCCTCTTTTTCTGGGGGGAACGGCGAAAAAAACAGATGCCTGAACTATCGACTGCACACACGCAAAAACTGAAGTGTTCCGGCGTTATCCGGCATCCGGCAAAGTATTTCCGACGACATCCCCCGGCATCAGGAACCGTACCTTTTGCCTCGGAAGCGTTTCACCATGTAATATACACTGCCGACACTGTTTTTTCAAATCACTTACAGCTCTATCCGTAACTGTTTGTATGTTTTCACAGTTGTAATTTCCCTCAACAGTCTCACCTGATCCATCCGGATTCCTTTCCTCAAGCACTCTCACTTCTTCAATATCTCTCTTGTTAAAAGAGAGAGTGTTACTGTTATTGTGTTTGTTATTGTGTTTGTATTTGTTATTGTTATTGGCCTGATTTGCTTCGTTTGCCTGATTTGCTTCGTTTGCCTGATTTGCTTCGTTTGCCTGATTTGCCTGATTTGCTCTTCCACCTTTTCTTCCGGCTTCCAGCCTTGCACTGCAGGCAGCATCGTAACGTTTGCGATCGAAATCTATTGCCTGTTTGAAAAATATCCAGCCGAACTGCAGATGCTTCGGAATGTCAACTGGTTCATTGTCAAAAGCATACTTACGCATTGCCGCCACGATCTTCTGCATATCTTCCGGAGTCAATGCCAACAGCGCATCGAGCTGATTGACGTGAACGATAATGGTCTCTTTTTTCTTGCACATAGTGTGTACCCTCCAATGGTAAAAAAATTGCTCTCTCTCTATATATATGCTCTATTGTAAACATACCGCGCGGGCTTTTTTTTGGGGGGCGGGGGCGGGGGCGGAGGTACGGATGGGTACGGATGTGATATGCACCCAAAAAGTTGGACACAACTAAAGGAGTGCATATTTTATGGAAAAAGAAACAGCAAATCCCCAAGAGTACAGTGCAAATTTTAAATTGCGAGTTATATTAGATGTGTTAAATAACG
>SUWK01000105.1 GCA_015061525.1 Lentisphaerota bacterium | reverse complement strand
TGCTCGCATGGAAATGCTCGCAAAGTACATTCGCATGCGGACTGCGCGCTCGGCGGCAACCGCCTCGCACCCGTGTGTTGAACATGCCACAGAGGGCATCAACCAATATCGGGAACAGAGCCTTTTTTAATTGATACCCCTCATGAGTATCTGCTGCTAATATAATACTTTTCTCAACAATGTCAAGCGGCGATCACTCAAAAATCACTTCCTTTATATCATAACTGTCACAAAATATCATGCACAACCGGTCAAAACCGATAGCACAACCGGAACTTTGCGGCATCCCGCGTTCCAAAGCCTCCAGAAAATCGGTTGCCTCCGGATATTTGAGCATCCCCTGCTCCGCCCGGAATCTCAATGCCGCCTCAAAACGTCTGCGCTGTTCAACGGCATCGGTCAATTCTCCGAATGCATTGCCAAGTTCCATTCCTCTCACATACAGCTCCCATCTCTCCGCGACCCGGTTATCTGCAGCACTCAACCGGGAAAGCGATGCACGGTTCGCCGGATAATCAATCAGAAACTCCGGACAATCACGCCCCAGAAACGGTTCCACCTTCAGCACCATCAACTCATCAAAAGAACCGTCTGCATCCGCCTCAAATGCAGAAACTCCGGCATATTTGCGAAACGCCTCATCCACCGTGATAAATGAGTGTCTGCCCATATCCACAGTATGTTCCTGATAAACCAGCTGCGTTCTGCCGAACAGTTCCCGTGCCGCATCAGCGATCATCCCGGCAGTAAATTCTGCCAGTTGGCGGTAATCCCATTGAACAGCGTAGTATTCCAGAATGGTGAACTCTTCCCGGTGCTTTCTGCCCTGTTCTTCCGCCCGGAACGCCGCACCGATCTGAAAAATCCGCTCCATGCCGCCGCAAAGCATCCGTTTCATCGCCAGTTCCGGACTGCTCCGCAGAAATTCACCGTCAGCACACTGCACTGATTCTATATATTCTTCCGGAGCCGGAGCCGGTATCTTAACCGCAGTGGCAACTTCAAAAAAATCTTCACGGTAAAAAGCGTTCCGCAAAGCTTTAAGCAATGCGGAACGGGTTTTCAGGTTGTTTATATATATGTTTTTACTCATTGCTGCTTCAAGTATGCTTCAATAAAACGGTCGATATCACCATCCAGCACTCCGGATGTATCACTGGTCTCCACTTCAGTCCGCAAATCTTTCACCATCTGATAAGGCTGCAGGACATAACTGCGAATCTGGCTGCCCCAACCGTTCTCCATCTGTTCACCGCGCAGTGCGGCAGCCGCTTCACGGCGTTTGCGCTCCTCGATTTCAAACAGACGGGCTTTAAGCATTTTCATCGCAGTGGCACGGTTCTTGTGCTGACTGCGCTCATTCTGACAGCTCACCACAATACCGCTTGGCAAGTGGGTAATACGCACTGCCGAGTCAGTTGTATTGACGTGCTGACCACCGGCACCGCTGGAGCGGTAGGTATCCACACGCAAATCCGCTTCATTGACCTCAATATCAATATCATCATCAATTTCCGGGAAAACATCCACCGAACAGAAGCTCGTGTGACGCCGCGCATTGCTGTCAAACGGAGAAATACGCACCAGACGGTGGACACCGTTTTCACCCTTGCAGTAACCATAGGCAAAATCACCCATGATATGCAGCGTTGCACTGCGGATTCCTGCCTCATCACCGGGCTGATAGTCGATAAGTTCCTCTTTCCAGCCCCGGCGTTCAGCATAGCGGCGGTACATACGGAAAAGCATACTGCCCCAGTCGCAGGATTCAGTACCGCCCGCACCGGCATGGATGGTAAGATAGAAGTTGTTGCGGTCGAAACGTCCGGAAAGGAAACTTACGATCTCCAGTTTATCCAGTTCAGCTTCCAAAGCCGGCAACTGATTTTCCGCCTCTTCAACAAATGCTTCATCCTCGGCAGCAAACTCCAGAGCTGTACCGAAATCACCCAGAGTGCTTTCCATTTTGCGGAAAGGCTGAATGATATTACGGCAGGAAGAGACCGCTGCAATAGTACTCTGGGCAGCCTCCTTGTCATTCCAGAAGTCAGGAGCATTCATCTTCTCTTCCAGCGCGGCAAGTTCGGCTTCTTTTTCTTCAATTTTCAGAAACTCTTCCACCTGCGCCAGACGGGACTTGTAATCATTTTCTTTCTGTCGTAACTCTTCAATGGTCAGCATTTCTTTATACTCTCCAGTTTCCACATATCATCCAGCAGACGCTGAATCGCACCAAGACAGGAACCACAGGCTCCACCGGCTTTGCAATAGTTGGTGATCTCTTCAGCTTTGTGCAGATCGTTTTCCTTGGCGACCCGCAAAATTTTCAGATCAGTAACTCCGAAACATTTGCAGATAAGTTTGCCGTCGTGGTCATCCAGTTTTTCAAACGGATTGGGTTCGCCTTTATAATCGGCGATCGCAGCCTGCAATGCTTCCATACCCATAACGGAACAGTGCATTTTGGCTTCCGGCAATTCGCCGAGCAATCCGACAATATCCTGATTGGTGACCTTTGCAGCCTCTTCCAGAGTCATGCCTTTGATCAATTCAGTGAGAGCAGAGCTGGAAGCGATCGCGCTGGCACATCCGAAAGTTTTGAATTTGACTTCGGCAATTTTACCCTGATCATCCAGTTTGAATGTCAACTTGAGAGCATCTCCGCAAGCAGCATTGCCGACCTGCCCGGTACCATCGGGATTTTCAACCTCGCCGACATTACGGGGATTCATAAAATGGTCAATGACCTTTTCTGTATAGTTCCACATATTTGAAAAACTCCTCCTCTGTCAACATTCAAATTTGGCAAGTTCATCTTTGACCATTGCGGCGATGACCGCCGGGGCATCTTCCAGTTTGATCCGCTGACTGTCGCGGCAGGCACGGGTACGGAACTCGGTTTCGCCTCCGGCGAGAGTTTTGGGAGAGATGACCAGACGCAGAGGAATACCCAGCAGATCGGCATCACTGAACATGCTGCCGGCCTTTTCCCCGCGATCATCGTAAAGCACCTCCACACCGAGAGCTTCAAGTTCTGCGACCAGTTTTTCCGCAGCTTCACCTACCCCGGCTTTGTGCGGATCAATGGCACAGACCTGTACCTGATAAGGAGCGATGGACATCGGCCAGATGGGACCGTAATCATCGTGAGAAAACTCGATCACCGATGCCATAGATCGACCGACACCGATGCCGTAACAGCCCATGATCATCGGATGGCTCTTGCCATCTTTATCCAGATAGGTACAGTTCATGGATTCAGAATATTTCGTCCCGAGCTGGAAGATGTTGCCGACCTCGATACCCCGGAGCATCTGCAGCGGCTCACCGGAACCGGGAGCAGGATCTCCCTCGCGGACGGTGGCGATATCGGCAACGATATACTCAACTTGGGCAAGGTCACGCTCTGCATTGAAGTTGAGATAGTGGAATCCGGGTTCATTGGCACCGACCACCAGATTACCTGACTCCATAGCGGAACGGTCGATGATGATCTTCGCTTTTTTGCCGTGAAGATTAAGCGGGCTGGCGTAACCGGGAACGGCTCCGGCCGCGAGGATGGACTCATCATCGGCGAACTTGAGTTCCGCGACTTTGGCGACATTTGAAAGTTTGCTTTCATTGACCTCAAAATCACCGCGGATCAAAGCGAAGATCAATTCGCCGGTACGGGCATCCTGATAGAACACAGCTTTGCCGGTATTCTCCGCTTTGACATTGAGGAAATTGGCGACCTCCTCAATGGTCTTGCAGTCAGGAGTGGCAACTTTTTCAAGTTCACGGGGTTCTTCTCCGGCGAACTTCCAGTCTGCGACAGCGATTTCGCGGTTGGCGCGGTAGCTGCGATCGGGGGAAACGAAAATGGTATCTTCGCCGCATTCAGAGATCGCCATGAATTCGTGGGAAACTTTTCCCCCCATCATACCGCTGTTGGATTCAATGCTCAAAACATTATCAAGACCGATACGTTTGAAGATACGTTCATAAGCCTCGTGAGCGCGCATGTAATACGCTTCCAGATCCGCCTGATCAGTGTGAAAACTGTAGGCGTCTTTCATAGTGAACTCTCTGGTGCGGATCAAACCGGCACGGGGACGCGCCTCATCGCGGTACTTGGTCTGGATCTGATAGACCATTACCGGCAGCTGTTTGTAGCTGTTGACCTCGGTACGGACGAGAGCGGTAACACACTCCTCGTGGGTCATGGCAAGGAGCATGGGTTTGTCATTACGGTCGCTGAAACGGAGCAGTTCTGCGCCGACGGACTCGTAGCGTCCGGACTCCTGCCACAGAGCGGCGGGCAGAACCACCGGCATCAGGATCTCCTGCCCGTCGATACGATCCATTTCCTGCCGGATGATGTTTTCTATTTTGGCGACAATTCTTTTGCCGACCGGCAACAGAGAATAGATTCCGGCAGAAACCGGACGGACATATCCGCCGCGCACCAGGAACTGATGACTGATGGTTTTAGCATCTTTGGGGACCTCACGGAGTCTGCGGCCTACCATTTTACTCATTTTCATAACATTCACCTGTATATTTGAATTTTTTCAACAAAAAAACTTATTGTTGTTGTCCTTAATTTTGTAAAAAATCTAACCTGCGGTGGCACCTTGCGGGTAATCTCGCGCCTTGCTCCTGCGCCGGAGCCGTCGAGTACATAGTACACTCCTGCACCGTACTCGTCGCAAAACACGACCTTCCTCCGCAATCCATCCACCGGTTGGATCAAACCCGAATCGGCTTGGTTGACAAATCACAACTTATGTGGTATGTTTTATACACTGATAGAAATGTTTGTTTATAACCTCATGCTTCCGTTTCACAAAATTTGGGACATTACCAACTTATTATATAATATAATACTAAAAAGTTGTTTATACAAGGAGTTTCCTCCAACATTAAGCAGTAAAATCTTCCTGTCGGTGGCACAAAAGTTGAAAAAAGTGATTTTTTTACACAACACTGCTTGCAAAAAGTCAAATTCGGAGTATATTAAACAGAGTAACAAAACATGGGGCAGTAGCTCAGTTGGCTAGAGCATCACACTGGCAGTGTGAGGGTCGAGAGTTCGAGTCTCTTCTGCTCCACCAGGCTTCACAAAGGCAACCAAATTTCTTTGGTTGCCTTTTTTACGCCCGGGCAAGCCATCGGCGAAGACCGGAGCGGAAATTGGCGACAGCCAAAGTGAAGCCTGCCACGGCGTAGAGTTGCGCAGCAACCCGAAGCCGGGCGGCACGGGCATGGAATGCGGAATAAGTTGCGCAGCAACCCGAAGCCGGGCTAACTGGCGAGTTACGCTGAATGGAGAATTTGGTTGCCTTTTTTACGCCCGGGCAAGCCATCGGCGCAGACCGGAGCGGAAATTGGCGTAGCCAAAGTGAAGCCTGCCGCGGCGTAATCTGCGAAAGCAGATGAAGACGGGCAATATTGCGATGATATCACTCAACGGTTATTTGGGTTATAGCAGACTTGGCGCGGCGAAGTGCGAAACACGAAGACGGCAGCCGGGCAATGCTGCACAGCTTTATGGCAAACTTATCCAGCTGCTGTTCTCTCAATAGAGAACGACACAGCCTCTCAAAAGCGTGTGTTTGAATAGAAATCTCCGGAAATTATCTGCTATGTAAAGGTCGGCGACCTTTATTCGTGGCTTTTTATGTAAAATTT
This sequence comes from Lentisphaerota bacterium, assembly GCA_015061525.1. Lineage (GTDB taxonomy): Bacteria > Verrucomicrobiota > Lentisphaeria > Victivallales > Victivallaceae > UBA1784. The sequence continues at coordinate 846 of SUWK01000105.1, read as the reverse complement.
TAGAGAGTAGAGAGTTACAGAAATACACGGTGCAATAGAGCCAAATTCTCCATTTTGTGCCATAAAAAACAGAGAATTTCCCAGCCGACCTTTACAAAGACCTTTATAAAAAACTGTGGAAAAATTCTCAAAAAATCATACTTTTGAGCGCAAAATCCTTAAAAACAATAGTCGGGGTTTCGAGTTGAATACACTTAAAATGACCATTCTTGAACTTCAAAAAATTCTCAAAAAGTTTGCTTCAAACTGAAATTTCCACAACCCCTGACCATTGCCGAAAATTATCAAAAATCTGTAATCCGCAGTTGTAAATGCTAGCAGGAGATGGTATATTACCTTTGAGGCGGTTGATTTTCGTCATGGAGGAATAAATATGAAAAAAATCAAATTTCTGTTTTTCTGTTCACTGTTATTTTTTACGTTGAAAATTTTTGCAGAAATGGCAGTTCAGCCTTTTGTGGATTGTAAAATCATGCGCTCAAAAGATGGATGGCAATATCGCTTGAAATATTCCGCTGGATTTCCATTTCATGGAAGTAAACTTTTTTTGATCTTGCGCTATGGGAACTCTGTAAAAAGGACTGAAATCCCTTTGCAGAAAACTATTGCTTTTGAGTGGAAATATTCTCCCGGAAAGCTTGCTTTTTGCTCTTCTCATATAGAATATGAATTCCCGCGAGCTGAAAATGAAAATATTTCAAGGATATTTAATCTTACGCCAAGCAAGATTTTGTTTCCGGGCAGGAAAGTTGTCCTGATGACATGGAAAACAACTTCACTTGCTGACGGTAAAACGCTTGAGCAATTTTGTGGCGAATTGAGTCTGGAATTGCAAGTTCCGGAACA
>SUWK01000014.1 GCA_015061525.1 Lentisphaerota bacterium | reverse complement strand
GAGGGGAGTTTGAGGGGAGGGAAACGCAGTGTCCCGCCCCTCTCCGCTTTCTTTCGCAAGAAAGAAAGCTTGGCAAAGAAAGTGAACTGTCGCGCCGCTCCGCTGTCGCGGCTTGATCGACGCTTTTGAAAAAAGCTTTGCAAAACCCCTGTGGAGTAACACCCGCGTGAATGTTTCTTTCACAAGAAAGAAAGTTTTGCAAAAAAACTCAATAGAGTAACACCCTCCACAACTTGTGTGCGCAATATGTTGTCAACCTATATTGGGAACAGAGCTTTACTTTTTCAGAGCCTGTTTCAGCACCGGCAATACCCGGGCATACATCCGGTAAAAGCCGAAGTCATTGGGGTGGCAGCCGTCAACGGTGCAGCAGTCACGCAGGTCTTTACCGAAAAGTTCTTCTCCGTCAATAAAGTATACATTTTTATCCCCGGCATCGACTGCATTCTGATATGTCTGTCGAATGATATCGCGCCGGAAACTGTGGATCTCTATATCTTTTGCTGCAATGTAGGGGAAATTGCACTTTGACATGAATATCACCGGCAGATCCGGATGAGCTTTGCGGATCTCTTTGAAAAACGGTTCGTGGGTAGCGGCAAGATGCGCCGCATCCGGAGCGTTGTGATCGTAGTCAAAAACGAATGCAGCCAGATCCAGTGAAGCGATCGCCCGGGCAATGGCGATCTCACCTTTGCCGCTGCCGGAAAAACCGAGGTTGATCTGTTCAGCATCCACCGCGCGGCAGAGCATGGAGGTATAGACGTTTCCGGGGCGCGAAGCACAGCCGCCCTGGGTGATGGATGAACCGTAGAAAAGAACCGGTTTTTCAGTTTTGTGCGGTTTGGGCGGAGCGATACGGGAACCGGATTTCAAACCGATCTCCACGGATTTCACTCCTCCGTAAAGCGGAAAGTTGATGATCCACTCAAACATCTTCTTTTCCGGGTTGACTCCAATGGGGGCAAGCAATTCGCATTGTCCCGGACCGGGCATGATCGTTTTGTTATAAAGATACTTGCTGCCGCGGTAACGGTAATACGAGTCAAATCCCATACTGCCGGCACGGGTCATATGCCCCATATCACAGCCGTCAAAGGTGGTGGCACGAAGCATGATCTCCGGAGAATCCGACCGGAACCGCACGCAGACTCCCGCCGTATGCCATGACAATCCCAAAGCTCCGGCATTGACCTCTTTTTCAGTCAGATTTTCCGGCAGACGGTAAAGTTTTCTGCCGTTGGCTTCATACCAACCCAACCCCTCAAGCAGAAAAGGAGCTTCCTGTGCTTTGCGGAAAAGAAAACCGTTTTCATCCACCGGCTGTGCTGAAAAATTTTTGTCGATTTTGCAGATGTCCATTTTTATTTCCTTACGTATTTACGCCTGTGTTTCCTGGGAAAGCTGTTTTTTGGGTTGAGTCATATCCATCATTTCAAAATGCGGCAGAGCCGGAGTGTGTTTCGCAAAAAGTTCTCCTGACATGCCGTTGGCGCGGATCACATCTTTATAAAAATACGCACTCGGTTTTGGGGTGCGGACAAATGTTTTTTTATCCACCGATGCCAAACCGAAACGCATATCGTAAGTGCCCCACTCATAGTTATCCAGCAGCGACCAGTGGAAGTATGCACGGATATCCGCGCTGTAAAGTTCCATAGCAGTCCGCATCGCCTCAAGCTGCAGCATCAGATAAATTGTCCGGAACTCATCCGTATCAGTACAGACACCATTTTCGGTGATCCAAATTGGTTTATCGGTCAGTTTCGCCATCGCATCGACGAAAACTTCCGGACAAAATTCCCGGTCAGCCGGATAATCCAGACACATGCGGAAGTTGTTGAAATACATCTTGTCCGCCGCCATGTTGGCCTTGCGGGCATCAACTTTGCGCCGGTGATAATAGTTTACCGCCCAGAAATCACAGGAATTTTTCAGTTCCGGTACATATTCAACATCCATCTGCGGCAGAATGATCTCACCGGTACGGACTCCGTGGAAAAAGTATTCATTAGTCACCCAGTTGTTCAAATGCGCTGCCGCCGTATCCAGCGGATCATGCACCCGCAACGGATAACACGGGATCAGCGCGTGTGCCGCCGAAACCGGTGCTGCGGAAAAACTTTTTACCACAGCTGAACCGTAAGCAAAGGCTTTGAGCAGAACTTTGCGTTTTACCAGAGCATCAAAGGCGGTCGATCCGAGGTTGATCTCATTGACCACCGTCCAAGAATCGGTATATGGAGCCAACTGCGGTACAGCAAAGGTGAGGAACCCGGTGAAATAACGGATATTCTCCTCTTTGGTAAAACCGCCGAGTTCCTCAAACCATTGGGGGTGGGTAAAGTGTAAAAGCGTTACTGATGTGTGTATTCCATTGGCACGAAGTTTTTGCAGAAACCCGATGTAACGGTCAAGAGCCGCCTGATCATACTCCCCATGACGCGGCTCAATACGGCTCCACTCCACCGAGAAACGGTACGCCTGATGGCCAAGCTCTTTGAGCAGCCGGATATCATCATCAAGCATCTGCCAGCTGTTGCACGCTTTGCCGGAAGGAGCGTGGATGGATGGATTGTTTCCTGATTGTTCCATGTGCCACCACTGGTTGTTGACATTGTTTCCCTCGATCTGATGGGCGGCTGAACCGCTGCCCCAGAGGAAGTTTTCCGGGAAAGTAAATTCCGGCATTTTATGAAGATTGAGCATATATTGATCCTTTCAGATTATTTGTTTTTCAGCGGATGTTTTTTCAGGGTTTCATCCCGGTAAATTTCTTTGAGTGTACCTTTGGTATCAACGGTGAACTCATCAAATTTCATGCCGTTTTCATCAATGGCTTTTACATGCAGCTTTTCCGGCGTACATTTTACGGCAAGGTAACTGAAAATCGGCTTGGAGGAATCTCCTTTCGGACCATCCACTGTCACCCAGTTTACCGGTGCCGATGCAACTGCCGGAACTTTAGCATATTGCCGGCGGCTGATTATTGAAGAATCCCCCCGGGCGGCTCGCCAATAACGGTGGACATGCCCGCCGATCCAGAGGTGGATACGGTTTTCATCGCTGTCATCTGCCAGCAGTTCAGCTGTGAGTTTCCGGACACTGTCATTCATCAGCCCACCTGCAATCTGCGGTTCGGTATGTGACAACACCACCCGGAATCCGGCGTTCCGGAATTGTTCTGACTGCCGGATTTTTTTCAGCCATTGAGTCTGTTTGCGGAAAAGTTTTTCCATGTCCAGAAGCGGCCCGTTGAAAGCATCAAGTTTTCCGCGAGCGGATATATCACCGCAGTCAAGCACAATAAAAAATACTTCCCCAAGCTGAAATGAATAGTATCCTTTTTCACCGGGCATCGTAAAATGATCGTACCAGTTTTCGGCGGCAATACCATTGGTTTCGTGGTTGCCGTGAACAGTGACCCATGCTTTTTGCTTTTCATCCGGCAGCGGAGCAAAAGCATTGAACAATGATTCCAGCAGAACTTTTTCCGCAGAGTGGGAAACGCTGTCCATATCTCCGATATGCACATAAAAATCCGCTTGTTTGAATTCCGGGATATTCTTCAATTTATTGATGGCCGCCATCCTTTGAGTCACGGTTTTATATCCTTCGGAAATAGATAACTGCGTATCGCCGAAGAGCAGAAACGAGAACTCTGTGCGATTGGGATTGTGCAGAGTTTTTACCGGGGTATAGACCTCTTTATAGATCCTCGATGCCCACAGCGGCTTGCGGAAGCCGTCCCGCCCGGCGGGCGGTTCCAGCAGCACCAGACGGTACTCTATATCGCCCCAATCGGCAATGCCGCTGATCCGGACACGGTGGATACGGCTCTGTTCGCGCAGAATCAGGTCTCCGACGGTATCATACTCCCGCAGCCATGTACTATCGCCTTTTTTACGGTAATCGACACCGGCAGGGATTATTTCGGAAGTGACAAAACTGAACATCACGCTGTCCTTGTCCGGACGCAGCACCAGTTCCGGATGCGCCAGTGCGGCTTTGACGGGTTGATAATCGTGCAATATTTTAACTGCCAGATCCCAGCGGATATTCCGGTTTTTGCCGTAGCAGTAATCAAGTTTCCAATGAGTACGGCGGGTATTCAAAAGCAGCTCATTGCGTCCGGGGTGAAGTTTCAGAGGTATTTTATGGTCAAGGACGCCGACATTTTCAGTATCATTGCCCAGACCGTACTGGCGGAAATCATAGATCATCTGCCCATTTAAAGCCAGTGAAAAAACTTTGCAGCCGATACCCAGCCATATCGTCTGCTCTTTATCAGAATTAATAAAGCAGCGCAATGCGGCACTGTCATTGCCCCGGGCAATATCGTCAAGGTTTACAACTTTTTCTGAAAGTTTGAGCAGCTGCGGATCATTGCTGATCTCAACTCCTTTGAGAAATGTTTTTTCACTGCATTTGAGGAAATTTACTTCCCATTTTTCCGGCAGCTCAACAGCAGCAATGATGCTTGAAAACAATAATACTCCTGCAATGCAAAACAGCTTTTTCATATTCAGTTTTCCTCCGGCAGATTTTTTTCAGCAGTCGAAATTTGTATTGTTGTCAAGTTTAATTTCCCCGCAGTGCAAAAATGCCGCCATCGGTGAATTTTCATCAGTGAAAAAGTACCCGTCTTTGGAGAGGAACTTGAACTCATAAGTATCGTCAGATTCAAACGTATTGTTTTCCACCACCGCTTTGCTTACCGACATCATGGAAACAAGCTGCCGTTTGGCGGCACGGAAACGGTTATTGCGGACGATGATCTCACCGTGGTAGTAGAAGTTTTCCTGCAAAGAACGCAGCTCCGGGAAAACCGCCAGCGGCTCTCTGGTCGCACCCCGGACAGCATAGTTGCAGTTGTCAAAGAAGTTGTTTTCTATGACCGCATGAGCCACGGGGCCGGATTCATACCAGAAACTGTAATCTCCGGAAATAAATACCCCGGCACTTGCCGTGTGAAAGTGACATCCGGAAATCAGCACATTTCTCAAACCCGACGCCAGAACACCACGCGCATTGAGCGGACGGCAGGTCGTACCGGTCACTTCCAAATCAGCCTGTGTTTCCAATATCCAGCCGGGGTCGCCCTCAACGAAACACTCCGGCAGCTGACTTTCATCAAAGTCCAGGATCACGAACCCCTTGTTGCAAGAACACACTCCGGTAAGTTCAAGTGTGGCATAGGGAACGCCGTTTTCCCGGTTGCGCAGTTCCAGATGGTCGCCGGGGCGGACATCGAATACCCCCTGCTGCTGATAGTGACCGGCTTCCAGATAGTACATCTTGCCGCCGGGGATACGTTTTTTAAGTTTCCGGAAAACTCCATGAACATTGATCGAATCATCCAGCGTACCTGAAAGCTGACAGTTGCTCACTTTCAGCTTGCCCCGACAGTCGGTCATGTGCAGAGCATCATCGGAAACCGAAGCGCGGCGATTGCGCGGAGCGACTACCGAGGAGTCGATGGTACAGTTTTCACAGCACTGCACGAGGAATCCCATTCCGGCGGCGTGATAGAGAGCTGTATTTTTCACCAGAACATCCCGGCAGTGATCAAAAACCATTCCCGGACAAAGCCGCAACTCATGTTTGACTAAAAATGCATCAGTTTTCACTTTGTCAAAGTGATCCGGCACGCCGACCAGCCCGTCTTTATACAAAATGCCGCTGTTGGGTACGGTAACTGTACCCGGATCAAAGATCACTTCCCGGGTGTTGCGGTCATAACTGATGAAAGGCAGTCTGCCGCTCAAATTGTCGTAGAAATCATCCGTAAAAATGATTTTGCCGTTCTCAACTTTGTGCGGACCGAAAAATTTGAACCACGCCACGCCGTTTTCCCGTGAAATCAGATCGGCATCGGAAACGAACGAATCGGCAAAATCGATCTGAACTCCCTCCACCGTCAGATTGCGGCAGTTGAAGGCGCATAAAGGAGAGATCCTGCCGTGAAAGATCAGCAGAGCTCCGTTGCCGCTGACGGTGAAGTCATCCACCGATTCCAGCAGTATGGCAATGTTTTTTACCCCCTCATCATTATTGGAAAAGTAACAGTATTTCTGCGGACAATACTCCGGATAGAAGTGATATTCCCCCGGCGGGAACACCAGTTTTCTGTCACCATTCACCGCTGCAGAGACCGCTTTTTGCAGTGCTTCAGAAGCCGGGATGCCATTCTGTAGAAAATCAGTGAAACAACTCATCTTTTGTCCTTTTTTTGAATATGTTTCCGTTTAATATACAGAACTGTCGGGATAAAGTCAACTTGTTATTGACAAAATATTTTACAAAAAAATGCAGAAATTTGACCGCCCGGCTCTTGACAACATTATTTTGTTATTGTATATTATGCCGTACAATAACCGGGCAATGGAGGCTTTAATGACCGGATTCCGTAAAGATATTTTTGATTTGCATCCGCACATTGATGAAAATTCACCGATGCCGCTGCACACGCAGTTGAGTGATTCCATCATGCGTGAATTGCGTCAGCGCAATGCCGGAGCCGGGATCATTCTGCCGCCGATATTGACTCTGGCTACAGCATTGCAATTAAACCGCGATACGGTTCGCAAAGCCTATGCGACACTGGAAAGTGAGCGTGTTATCATGCGTACACCCGGCGGCAGGACCTTTACCGTTTCTCCGGAATTTGCTGAAAGTCTGAGCCGGCGTCAGCTGATGACGATCGGGATCGTGCTGCCGGACAGGATGGAGGAACTGCTGCAATTCTGCCATCGACCGGCACTGGAAGTCGTTGCCGGTATCATGGATACTGCGGCTGATTCCGGTATTGCCGGTATGATCGTACCGCTGCCGGAACACGATGATGAGCTTCAGCGGCTTTCCGGATGGGTGGAACAGATGGTCGGTCGTCTTGACGGTCTGATATATCTGGGTGAAAGCAGCGGTCACTGCCACGATAATGCCTTTGAACTGCTGTTGTCGCATACTGATATACCGCAGATATTTATTTCCGGTTATAATCGTTTCCGGGAGCATCTCGGTCTGGTGCAAGTGGATTTGCAATCGGGTTTTTCGCAGGCTCTGGATTATCTGCAGAAGCGCAAATTCACCAGCTTTGCTGTGGCAGCAAACGGTATACCGGTGCGTAAAAATTTCCAGCTGCAGACGATGACACGGTTTGAGATAATGAAAGAACTGGCGCAGGCAAATCCGCCGGAATGGAGCATCATCACCCCGGATAACGACCTTATCATGGAACATTTTCATAAAGTATTGCGTCAGAGTGTCCGGCCGCAGGCAGTTTTCTGCTCTGACTGGCGGACCGGTGAAGCGGTGCATCTTGCCGCCAGTTCGCTTAAGATCCGTGTGCCGGATGATCTGGAGATCATCTGTTACGGTAAAGTCTATGAGAATAAATGTTTTTCGGAGATCCGTCATCCCTATTTTGAAAGCGGTTGTGCTGCCGTGAATATGATAACCGCCGGCTGCCGCAACTCGGTGCCGGTGAATCAGATGGATACTCTTATCCCGACAGTGTTCCATCCGGCGGAAAAATAGATCATATCCCCGGATTTGTAAAAAATATGAAAATCATCAACGATGATGGCAAAGCTCATTGGCAATGACGGTGCCGGCAGTTTGATGATGTTCTGTGTGCAGATATTCAAGAAGATTTTCAAGCAGTTTTGAAAATCTTTGAAGTGCCTCCGGCAAAATGAAACGATGACGGTAAAATAAGAACTCTTAAATCATGGAAAGGAAAATTTACTGTATGCTGCGACCGAAGTTTTATATTGCCGCAATGATGCTGATTGCCATCACTGCCGCAGTTTCCGGAACGGAAACGAAACATCTTTACAACGGAGATTTCGAAATTTCCGGCAAAGATGGTTTCTGCGACGGTTGGAAAGTCTATAAAAGTTCGCCGTATTGCTCTGCTGAAATGGATAAAGTCAACTTTTTCTCCGGCAAAAGCTCTCTGCGCGTGGAAAAGAATGATTTCAACAGCAGCATCGTGGTGGAACAGCACGCGGACAAACTTACCGGCGTATCTTCAGATAAAGAGTACATTCTGACATTCCGGTACAAACTTGAAAGCATTGACAAAGGTTATATCCATCCGTACCTTATCGGTACAGACAGTAAAGGCAACAATATCGCATGGCAGTTTTTCCGGTCTCCTGCGATGCAGCGGGTGGACAGAAACATGAAAGATGCGGTCAATATTTTTGACATTCCCACGCAGAACTGGCAGGAGGTCTATATCAAGTTCCGTCCGCCGAAAAATGTTGCCAAAGTCAAATTCCATCTGGAAGGGTCATGCGGAAAATTCCGTCTGAATATAGATGATATCAGAATCCGGGAAAATACCGCCGCCGCTGACCGCACTGTTTTCCGTGCGGATTTTGCCAATGTGGACAAAATGGTGGTGAGACGGAGCAAAAACATCTCATTTTCCGGCAGTGAAAAAGGTTTTTCCCACTCCGTTGTCTCCGGGAATAAACTTAAATTGACTTACACCGGAAAAAGCAGCGGTTCTGTCACCGTCGGCATTACTGAACTGCTGCCGCTGTCGGAATATAAGCTGCTTCTGGATTACTCAGCAAAAGCTGACGGCGGCAAACTTCTGACAAAGATCCGGTTCCGGCGTTCATCCGGACAGCTGCTGTCGGAAATCACCCGGGATATCGCCGTTGACAAAAAACATCTGGAGATCCCTTTTCAGCTTCCGGAAGCGTGCGGTATCGTGGAATTGTGTTTCGGCGGGGAGAATATTGACGGTTTTCTGGAGATCGCCAGGGCAACCGTAAAATCTGATTATAATATCAATGCAGATGCCGGTATTTATAACAGCCGGTGGCAGGGATATAAAATATGGGATGTTCTGCCCAATGGTAATCTCGCAGAGGGAAAGACCCGTTATTTCCGGCGGACATTCCAACTGGATGCCCCGGTGAAAGAGGCAAGGATCAGGATGTTCGGTCACAACCGCGTGAACCTCAACGTCAACGGAAAGTTCTACGGCGGAGCATCATACTTCACGCCGGTTACTTACGACATCGCCGATTCATTGAAGCCGGGAAAGAACGTGATCGCCATTCAGGGGGTCAACACCACCGGCGGAGCCAAAGTCGCATTCAACTTTTACTGGAGCGATATCAACGGGAAAAGCGGTTTCATCTGTTCGGATAAGACGGTGAAAGTTTTTGATACGGTTCCGGAAAACTGGAATACCGCAGAGTTTGATGACTCCTCATGGCGTAATGCGGTCGAAATCGGCGACTCCTCGGAAAGTGACTTCCGCAACGGTAAAAATTATATCGGTCCGCGTCATACTTTTGCCCTGGATGATATCAAATTTGAACGGAAGTTTTTCAATGACCGTCCTTTTACTGTGGAGCTGACCGGCAAATTTACCGAAAAACATGATATCAAACCGTTTGAAGCCAACGATACCGTCGGCAAACTGCTGTTCACCCGCGGGGAAATGCGTTTCGACTGCAATCTGCCGGGATCGGTCATAAAAGTCGAAAACGGCAAATTGACCGTCAATGCCTCCACCATGTATCTGCCGGAAGGGGAATTTGATCTGACATTGTGCCTGGATGAATACAAGTTCACTTCCAACGGCACAGATATACTGCTGCAGAAGATCGACCTCGGCAAAGTGCATTGTGCCGGTTTTGCCATGCCGGTCAGCAAACCGGTTGCCAAAATCGTTGACATAAAAGGCAAGAAGACCATCGCGGTCAATGGCAAACCCATCTCTCCGGTGAATTATCTGCTTTATTTCCCGGATTTTACCGATATCCCGAAACTCAATCGCAACAATATAAAAATCCACCAGTTCGCCATTGACTCCTATGGAGCGGCAACTCCTCACGGAGACCGGATCAGGACTCCGGAGGGAAAATTTGACTTTTCCGGCACTGATAAACTCATCTACGATGCCATGCAGCTGTTGAAAGATGATCCGGAGAGTTATTTTTTCATTACCATTCCGGTTGGGATGCCCATCGGATGGGGTGAAGATATGCAGGATCATGTGGTAACGACCTCCCACGGCAACAAACTGTACGTTACCAATGGCAGATATTGTATAGCTTATAAAGATTTGAAAACTCTGAAACGGACTCCGAACGGATTTTTTGCTCCGTCAGCGGCATCACCGGTGTACCGTCAGATGATGATCGAATATACCCGGAAAGTGATATCCCATCTGGAAAACACCCCCTTCGCCCAAAGGATCATCGGTTACGGTCTGACTGCCGCCTTTGACGGACAGTGGCTGAGCTGGGAACTTGAAGGCGGCTACATGCGCCGTGACGGCATGGGGGATTACAGTCCGGTCATGCTGGAAGCATTCCGTAAAGATTTGCAGGTCAAATATAATAATGACGTGAAACAGCTGCAGAAAGCGTGGGGAAATCCCTCCGTCACCTTTGACACCGCAAAAATCCCGGATTATGATATGCGGACAAAATTTTTCGTAAACCGGCAGGTCGCGGACTACAATGAAACCTATTACCGCTGTACGTTCAATATTTTAAGGGATGTTACCCGTGCCGTCAAGGAATCCTCCGGCAACCGGGCTCTGGTGTGGACTTACAAACCGGAAAGTGCCAGTCTGACCTATTCTTTCGGTACGCAAAAGACCGTGACCGGCATGGGGCCGGAGGTATATGGTCTGGAATCACTGGATATTTTCGCCAATCCGGTTGATTACTATACGCGCCAACTGGGAGTTCCCACGGTGCACGGCAGTTTGACCAACTCCCTTTCCATGCGGAACAAACTTTGCCGTGAAGAGCTGGATCTGCGCACCTATCTTACCGGAGATATGCGGCTTTTCCTCACTCCGCACACCCTCAAAGGGACAGAGGAGTATTTCAAAAAGAACGCCATACAGCTTTATATGGCAGGTTCCACCAATCATTACTATGAATTTTACCCCGGCTGGTTCAATAACTCCGGTCTGCTGGATACCATGGGAAAACTTGCCGCTATCAACTTTGATACCATCAAACGCGGAGCCAGATGGAAAAATCAGGTCTGCTTCCTTTTCTGTGCCGGATCAAATCTTTATCTCGGTAATTTTGACGGAGCCGGGGAAAGGTGGACATTTTTCAAATATCTGGCGGAATTGCGCCGGTTCCGTTCATCCGTCATGGGCAGACTGGGGACCGGATATGATGAATATTATCTGGAAGATATCCTGTCGGAAAAATTCCCTGCCGGACAGTACAAAGTGTATATCGTCTATGAGGCATATCATATTCCCGCCGATATCCGCAAAGCGATCGAAAATAAACTGAAAAAGAACAACAGTACCATCATCTGGTTCTGGGGCAGCGGTTTTCTGGATAAAAACAGTACCTTGAGCGGAAAATCCATCGAACAGGTCACCGGCTTCAAAGTCAAACAACTGAAAAATGACAAGATGCCCCGTCAGATCCATGTCGGTGTCAGCAAACATCCTTTCCTCAAAGGTATCAGGAACACGATCTTCGGACAGCGCGAGATGAACAACTGTCACCCGGATATCCCGGTTTTCAGTGTGGATGATCCGCAGGCGGTCGTCCTCGGTAAGTTCCCCGACGGCTCTGCGGCACTGGCGGTGAAAAAAAATGCCGGACACACGGCGGTCTACTGTGCGCTTCACCGTCTGCCGCCGGAATTCCTGCGGAATATTTTCATGGCTGCCGGAGTGCATATTTTTGTCAACAACAACTTTGATTACGTTTATACCGACGGCAATTATCTGGCGGTCCACTCCCGCAACGGCGGCAGAAAGACAGTCAGACTTCCGGAAAAAGCTGCGCAGGTATATGATGTGTTCCGGGAAAAAGTTGTTGCAGAAAACAGTGATGTTATCACCGTCGAAGCAGATGATGATGAGACGGTGGTATTGAAGTTGAGTTATTGATTTCTTTAACAAAAAACAAAAAGGAAAAAACAGAATGAAGAAATCTTTACAAAATGGTGGAGAAAACCGCAGGAGTTTTACTCTTATCGAACTGCTCGTGGTCATCGCACAACACTGCCGTCATTTTTTCAGAGGCTTTATTTGTACGGATCAGTACGGATGTGTACGGAAACATACGGAGAGTGCCGCTCTCAAAAATACGCCGCATCATACTTGCAAAGCAAGTGCTTCATGTTTGCCGCAGGCAAACGCTTCATGCAGCAACGCTGCGCTTCACACGGCGGAGCCGTGCTTCACTCGATCAGCGTTCACGCTGATCGAACTATTGGTGGTCATTGCGATCATCGCTATTTTAGCGGCGATCCTGCTCCCGGCACTCAACTCTGCCCGCGAGCGCGGCAGGGCTGCCAGCTGTATCAACAATCTGAAACAGCTGGGACTTACAATGACCGGTTACCGCAATGATTTTGACGGCTGGTTCATCCCGTATTTCCGTCAGGGAGCCAGTAATCACCAGAGTTTGAACTTCTATCGTGAATTGATAATCAACGGTTATATGAGCGATCGTGCGCTGCTGCATTGCCCGTCATTTGCGACGGAGGAAATTGTCAATGCCGGTGACGAATACAAGGCGCATTACGGCTACAACTTCCTCAACCTCGGCAAGCCGCTCAAAGAGAGCGAAGTGGCACAGCCGTCTGCGACGATCATGCTTGCCGATACTTACCGCGGCGGCAATATGGGAACCGGATACTTTATGCTGTACCCGGTGTTTGATACCAGCAATCAGTACGGATATCTCGATGCCCGTCACAACAAAGCGGTCAATCTCGCCTGGGCAGACGGGCATGTGGCAGCGCAGGGAGTCACGGTGAGTGCTTCTTCCGGTTCAGGTTATACCACTGCTGACAATCCGTATCTGTATCCGCCTTTTACCTACGGGGCATCGACCAGCGCGCAATATCTGCCGTATAATCACTTTGACGGGAAGTAAATGCGAGCAACAGTTCTATGCTGAAAAGTATCGTTGAGCCGGTTTCTGAATATTATCCGATCCCGTGGTGGTCATGGACAGGAAATATGCAGAAACCGGAGATGTCCCGTCAGCTGAAGCTGATGTATGACCAGCACATCCGGGAGTTTTTCATCTTTCCGTGTTACGCATTGGAGTATCCGGTCTTTCTGCAGGAAAGCTGGTGGGAATATGTGGAGTTTACACTCCGCGAGTGTGAAAAACTCGGAATGAAAGTATGGATATACGATGATTTGAGCTGGCCAAGCGGCAGTGCCGGCGGCTTGGCGATGCAGCGTTATCCGCACTGTCGGATGCAGCAGCTTCAGTGTCGCCGGATACCGTTGGGTGCCGGGGAGGTTTACCGGCACGACCCGGCTTCGGATACCGTACATATCGGATTTCGCAGTGATTCCGGTAAAGTTCAGCAGATAACGTTGAATGAGGAATACCGCTGGCGCAACGACAGAAGTGAAAACGGCTGTATCATATTGATCGTCAAAGTTTTTTACGACGAAGTATCTCTGAACAGCACGGCGGTGGCATGGAACCGTCAGCAGCGCGGAACTGTCGATTTGCTTGATGGAGACGCTGTTGAAGCATGGATGGGATGTATTTACGGAGAGTATTACCGGAGATTTGCCGGAGATTTCGGAAAGACCATCAAAGGTTTTTTCTGCGATGAACCGCGCCCGAACCGCTGTGACGGGCACTCAATACCGTGGACAAAAAATCTGTTCCGGTGTTTCCGGGAAAAGTACGGTTATTCTCTGGAACCGCGTCTGCCGGAGATATTTTTTGATCTGGAAAACAGCGTGGAAGTGCGCCGGGATTACTGGAATCTGGTCACGGAACTTTTTACCGCCAACTTTATTTGCCGTCTGGAAAAATGGTGCAGTGAAAGAAACGTTCTGCTGACCGGGCATACTGCTCCGGAAGAGATGTGTTTTCAGCGCAACATGCTGGTTTCTCAAGGTGATATTCAGGCGATCGTCCGTCACATGAGTGTTCCGGGGTGTGATCTGCTCGGTGCGCAGACCCCGTATTTTTCCGATCCGGCATCCCCCTGGTACGGGGCCGGACCGGAAGCTGTACAGAATCTTATTCTTACGGTAAAACGGGCGTCCTCGACCGCCCGTTACACCGGAGCCGGACGGGTGATGTGCGAAGCATTCGGTGTGCGGTCATGGCACGGGGATATGCAGGAGCAGAAATTGATAAATGATTATCTGGCAGCTGCCGGAATAAATTTCATCAATGATAACTCTTTAAGTTATACTGTGAGCGATTTCCGCAGCCGGATCACCGGGAAACATTTCACTCAACCGTGGTGGAAATATTACCATCTTTTCAATGACTGTTCCGCGCGATTGTCGGCTTTTGCTTCATTCGGATATCCTGACGCACAGACGGCGGTGCTTTTTCCGCATACCACCCAGCTGGTTTTGACTCCGGCGGATATTCAGGAAAATATCTCTGGTGACGGAGATTTGACCGAAGCAGTCAACCGGAGCGGCAATGTGCTGTTGAAAAATCATATCGACTTTGAATACATTTGGGAGTATGTGTTGAAAGAGAGCGTGATACGCGACGGGGCACTGGAGATACCCGGCGGTCAGATCCGGGTGCTGATACTGCCGCAAAGTACAGTCGTTGATGAGCAGGTGTTTGCCAAACTGCAGGAGTTTGCCGCCGCCGGAGGGAAAGTTATCGCCGCCGGCAAAGATGTGCAGTACATTCTGCCGGAAAAGGGTGAGAAATATGCAGTACGCAGCAGCGGTTTTACCGTTGTTCCGCTTGACGACGGATTTGAAGAGCGTCTGCTCCGGGAAGTCAGAGAGAACATCACCGGAAATTGGACACTTGACGGCGATGACAGCAGCCGGGTGGTTACTTCAATGAGAAAGCTCGGCAACTCCCGGATATTGCTGGTCGCCAATCAGCTGCCCGGCAGCTGCAAATTGACTTTACGACACTCTTTTGATGGGGAAATCATGCAGGTTTCTCCGGAAAACGGTACTGTTAAACGGCTCGCACAGCGGCGCAATGCCGGAATGAATGAATCGGATATCGTTCTTGAAGAAGATCAATCCATGCTTTTGGCAATAAATATTCCGGCGGATGTCGATCCTGTTCCGGCGGATGTGCCGGAAAAATCTGCAGAAATCGCGTTGGACAGCCGGTGGGATTTTTCACCGGAACCGGCAAATCATTTTCTGCCGGATTGCGTATTGCGGCTTGATCCGTTTGATACCGGCGAAGCTGAAAAGTGGTATTGCAGTACTCCGGAAAAAGATAACAGTCACGCGGATAAATGGCTGCCGGTCAGGGGCGGGAAATCTCCGATCGGTCTATCGCCGGAAGAGAGCGGATTTTACTGGCTTGCCGGAAATTTCCATCTGGAAAATATTCCCGGCGATCTGACGTTGATCGCGGATAACCCTGATTGTGTAAGCGTTTATGTCAATGGCAAAGCTGTCAGATGTGCCGGAAATACGGCATTGTGGGATCAGCATAACCGGATCTATCCGTGTGCCGCGCACTGCCGGATCGGGGAAAACCGTTTTTTTGTCAAAGTCCGTACATCGGCATGGTTTTCACCTGGCAGGGGAGTTACCGGCTATTATGAGTTCAAAATGGTGGATAAATATCCGATGACAGTGGTTTTGAGCGGTTCATTCGGAGTAAAGGGCGGGAGTTTGACGGCTCTGCCGGAAAAAATCAATACTCAACTTGCGTGGAACAGTCAGGGATTTCCCTTTTTCGCCGGAACCGGAGTGTACCGGCAGAAATTCTTTCTGAACCAACTCCCCAAACGGGCGGTACTGCGTATTTCCGCAGTTCGCGGGACGGTTTCCGTGACGGTCAACCGGTACTGTGCCGGTGCGAAAGCATGGGGACCGCGGGAGTTTGAATTGCCGGGGGATATTCTGCGGCATGGAGAGAACGAAATAATTCTGAAAGTTGCCGGTTCGCTCGGAAATATTCTTCAGCGTTCCTACGGGGACCGCTGGACGCCGCCGGCAGATTATGGTTTGATCGGAGATGTGACACTGTCTGTCATTGAAGCGGTTGAAAAACAGTAATGGAGTGTGTTATGTATAAGGATAATGTCAATCATCCGGATTTCAATGAAGAGCTGCATTGTGATTTCGCTGTCGTCGGCGGCGGAGTTGCCGGTGTGACCGCTGCGATCGCAGCTGCCCGGGAAGGCGTGAAAACGGTACTGGTTCAGAACCGCCCGGTTCTGGGGGGAGTTTCCAGTGTGGAATACGGTGAAGGCAACGGCAGTTTTGTCAACGGAGCCTACAACTATACCCATCGCAACGCCCGCGAATGCGGTATCATTGAGGAGCTTAAAAACAGTAATGCGTGGCATTTCGCCAATGGTTATCATGCCTGCTGGAGTCAGGTGTTGCGCGAAGCCGTGGAAAAAGAGGCAAATATAACTCTGTTGATGAATACAGAGGCTTTGAGCGTGGATATGGATGGGGACCGGATACGGTCGTTTACCGCCCGGATGCTCAACAGTGAGATCAATTACACCATTTATGCCGATAATTTTCTTGATGCCAGCGGTGACGGTTTCTTTGCCGCTGCCGGAGCGGATTACCGCATGGGCAGAGAGGGCAAAGAGGAATTCAATGAATCACTTGCCCCGGATCAGCCGGACAGCAAAACGATGGGCAGTTCCATCGCCTTCAAGGCGGTCGATGCCGGTCACCCGGTCTCTTTCAAAGCTCCAGCCGGAGCGTTCCGCTTTGAATCCGATGATGATCTGCCTTTCCGGGATCATTCTGATTTGAATTACGGTTACTGGTGGATGGAGTACGGCGGAGAATTGGATACGATCCGGGATAACGAAAAGATTTACACCACATTGAGGAATATCCTCTACGGCATTTGGGATCATGTAAAAAACGGCGGGGACCATCATGCGGAAAATCATGTCATCACCTGGATATCCCCGATTTGCGGTAAACGCGAGTCCCGGCGGATGCTTGGTGATATCATCCTCAATCAGAATGATATCATGGATGACAGGGAGTTCCCGGATACTGTCGCTTACGGCGGCTGGCCGATAGATATCCATCCGCCGGAAGGTATCTTTTATCACGGACATCCCGGCAGTCTGCCGCCATTCTTTTTCCCGCCGCTTTACGGAATACCTTTCCGGTGTCTTTATTCGCGCAACGTCAGCAATCTGATGATGGCAGGACGCAACATCAGCGTTTCCCATGTCGCACTGGGAACCACCCGGGTGATGGCAACCTGTGCGGTATGCGCGCAGGCGGTCGGCACGGCGGCGGCTCTGCTGAAAAAATATCACTGTTCACCGCGGGAAATTTACGCAAAACATCTGGATGAACTGCTGATACTGCTGCAGAAAAACGATCATGCGATCCCCCGCCGTCCCGTACGGATACCGGATGATCTGGTACATACGGCTCATCTGTCAGCTGACTCATCACTGACTTTGAAAATGATGAAAGCCGACGGCAGTGAACTGCTTACCTGGGAACCGAAATCCGGTCTTGATCCCTGTGATACAGCACCGGATGACCGCAGAAAGGGGCAATATTTTATTTTGTCCGGCAGGGAGTTGGAAAGTGTCGGATTGCTGATGGACAACGCATCCGGTCAGCCGCAGACTTTGACTGCCCGAATGCGGAAAGATGAGAATGGCAGCGATCTTGCCGTTGCCGTTGCGGATATCCTGCCCGGGCAGGGACATATTGTGAGATTCAAGTTCAACTTGAGTGATCTTGAACCGGGACAGTACATCTTCATCCTTGATCCGGTGGAAAAGGTTTCTTTTGCCACATCGACCATTCATTTGCCGGGAATTTTCCGCAAAGCTGACGGCTGTTACCATAATTTCAACAATATGGTATTCAATATTACTCCGTCACAGCGGTTGTATGATGCGGAAAATCTGCACAATGACTGCGGGCGTCCGGCAGCCGGGAAACCGAATATCTGGATCGCGGAGGCCGGATTCCCCCGTACAGTTACTCTGCAATGGGATGAGGCAGTTTCCTTTGACCGGATAGATCTGACTTTTGATACCAATCTGGACCGTTACCGCACTATGAAAATACCGCCGGAATGTATCCGTGATTTCAAGGTGGAATATGAGCAGGACGGCATGATGGTTCCGCTGCTTGAGGAAAAGGACAACTTCAGCCGTTTCCGCAGATTTGATCTGAAAAAAAGCATCACCACCGGAAAAGTGCAGATCACGCTGCTTGCTTCACAGGGTGATGAGTTTGCCCGGTTGTACGGAGTCCGCATCTGTCAGAGGAACAGCAAAAATTCCTGAATCTGTCAAATCAGGAAAAACTTTGATCTCTGCAAAAAAATCCGCAGTCTGCGCAATGCAGACTGCGGATTTTTAATTTTTCCAAAAGCGTGTGACTTACGCTTTGTTGTGCCGTTTGCGAACTTTGGCAGCGGCATTCTTGATACCTTCGATGGTATCGACGATGTTCTGCTCGGTCAAGCGCGGGTGCATCGGGATGTTCAGCTCGCGTTTGTAGAAGAAGTCGCTGGCTTTCGGGCACTGATCCGGATCGTAACCGAGGTTTTTGAGTCCGGTGAAGTGGAAAGTCGGCTGGTAGTGCAGGATGCCCTGAACGCCTTCTTCTTCATAGAGGACGCGCATGAATTCGTCACGGCTGCCGCCGAGTTCTTTCTCGTTGACGCAGACGGTGTAGAGGTGATAGCTGTGGTAGCAGTTGGGATCTTCGTAGACCGCTTCGATACCTTTGATATCGCTGATGCCTTCGGTGATCTTGTGAGCCAGTTCACGGCGTTTGTTGATGAGCATATCCAGTTTGTCCAGCTGGCAGCAGCCGACAGCAGCCTGGATTTCGTTCATGCGGTAGTTGTTGCCCCAGTGTTTGCCGAGCCACGGACGGACGTCAAAGTGGGCGGGCAGCCAGTATTCGAGAAGGTCGGGGCTCTTGGTGCAGGTGATGCGGCTGCCGAACTTCCACTCGGGTTTGTTCGGATCTTCCAGCACGTCGTTCCAGCTCCACGGCTGGTTGCTCATGCAGCGCAGCCCCATGATACCTTTGGCAAATTCGTCATTATTGGTGGTGATCATACCGCCTTCGCCGCAGGTGGTGATGTTTTTCAATGAGTGGAAAGAGAAACAGCCGATATCACCGATAGAACCGGCCATCTTGCCTTTGTAGGCAGAACCGGTGGCATGGGCGCAGTCTTCCAGAACGTACAGACCGTGTTTTTCAGCCAGTTCCATGATGGGATCCATATCAACCATCTGACCGGCGTAGTGAACGACATAGATCGCTTTGGTCTTGCTGGTGATCTTTCTGGCGACATCTTCGGGATCAAGGTTGAAGGTTTTTTCGTCGATATCAGCGAAAACCGGAGTTGCACCCTCTTTGAGGATCGGCAGACAGGTCGCAACAAAGGTATTCGGCGTAACGATGACTTCATCGCCTTTGCCGATATCAAAAATCTGAGTGGCAACCATCATACCGGTGGTGCAGTTGCTGCATGCCAGAGCGTGCTTTGCGCCGTGTTTGGCAGCGAACTTGGTCTGGAACTCCTGGGTTTTGGGACCCATGGTCAGAGAATCCTGTTTCATAGCCGCCAACGCAGCCTGTTCCTCGGCTTCGTCGTAGATACTGCCCATGAAGGAATAGGGAACTTTAAGTTTCACGCCGTCAGCTGTGGCGTAACTGCTGGTGATACCGCCCTCGGTATCTCCGCCGGTGTAGTGTTTTTTGTCAATAGCCATGATTCAAACTCCTTTTATGGTTTGGGGGTTCTTCTTATATTATACCATACATTTTACACAAAAGCAACTGTAAAAAAAACCTTTTTACAAAAAAAATGTTCTTTTCATCCACTTGGGCAAAATAAAGAATACGTTTTTGTATCAAATCTGTACCGGAAATTGTTTTCATCTTAAAATATAAAACGTAAACGTATTATATTTTTCGGTGTATCCGTCACATGTACTGCAGAAGCGGATCAAATCGGCATCTGACATGCTGTTGCCCTGCGACCCCTCGGATATACCCATCCGACTCTGCGGCAGATGATCCATAATAAATGTCGTAAAAAAAATTCTGCATAAGATTGATTTTACCACTGAAAAACTTATTGTGTTTTATATGAACTGCAACAGGAGAAGATGGTCTTGTGAAATACCTCGGACATTTATCGCGGCATGATCCGCTTTACGGCTATTTGTGTATGCAGATCATGCCGCAGCTTGGAGCCTCCGGCAACCGGGGCTTCCGGGTGTACGGCAGCAGTTCCTCTCATGCCGTATACATTTATGAAGACCGGGCAAGCGGGGTAAAGGCGGTTGGCAAATTTTTTTCTGCAGGTGAAAGTGATCTGTCCCGCGCCAGAAACAGAATGCTGCGCGAATACAGCAACATCACTGAATTCCGCCGCTATCTCGGTGAAAATCACTATGCCGCCCGTCCGTTGGGATACAGTGAAGAACTGGGAAATCTGCTGGTAACGGAGTATTGTGCAGGAGAACTTTTTGACCAGGTGATACTGGAAGCTGTATATCAGAGAGGTGAAGGAAAATTGCGGGATAAACTAAGTGCCCTCGGAAACTTTCTGGCAACGGTACACAACCGTTCCGCCCGCCCGGTAATGGTGGATTTCCATAAAGTCTGCGACCATCTTGAACATTTCATCACTCAATTGAATGATATCATACTGCACGGTCATGAAGAACAGCGTCTGCATCAATTATGTGAGAGTTACCGGCATGACCCGCTGATGTATCAGGATCAGGAGGTATTGGTACACGGCGATGCCACTCCGGCAAATTTCTGTTTCGGTGACGGCAGTTATGTGATGACCTTTGATCTGGAACGGATGCGCCGGAGCGACAGGCTCTTTGATACCGGTATGATCGCCGGGGAATTGCAGCACTTCTTCCTCCGGCACACCGGCAACAAATATGCTGCTGAACCGTTTATCAGTCACTTTCTGCGGGAATATTGCCGTCATTTTCCCGATCGTGACGCGGCATTTGCAGCGATCACTGCCAGAGTACCGTTTTATATGGGTTTCACCCTGCTGCGGATCGCCAGAAATGGTTGTCTGGGATATGAATACCGCCGGAAATTGATCCGGGAAGCTGAATTGACACTGCAAAGATAATAAAGGAGTTTTCATATTATGATAAAAGCACTGCTCTTTGATATGAATGGTACTGTTATCGATATTTGCACCAGCGAAAGCGATGAAACAGTCTGGCGCACAACGGTAAATTTTCTGGATTATTACGGTATCAGAGTGACAGCAGAAAAATTCAAAGAGGAATATTTTGAAAAAATGCGCCTCCAGAAAGAGTCACGCGGCGAAAAGTTCCCGGAGTTTGATGTGGTGAAACTCTTTGCCGGATTGATCGAGGAACACGGTCTTCCCCCGCTGCCGCAATTGCCGGAAACTGCGGCACTCGTTTTCCGGGCGGCCGGCAGATACCGGCTGCATCCATATGAGGGAGTAACAGAGGTACTGGAAATGCTCCGCAAAAGTTACCGGATGGCAGCAGTTTCTGACGGTCAGAAGCTCTGGGCACTTCCGGAAATGCGTGCCTGCGGGTTGGATGATTTCTTTTCACCGATGATAATTTCCAGTGATTACGGTTTCCGCAAACCCGATCCCCGGCTGTTTCAGGCGGCATTGAAAAAACTCCGGGTGCGGCCGGATGAAGTGATATTTGTCGGCAATGATCTTTACCGGGATATTTACGGAGCCGGACAACTCGGAATGAAAACAGTATTTTTCCGTTCCAATCAGGGCGACCATGAGTTCTGCGGGATCGAACCGGACTACATAATATACAACTTCCGCGAATTGCCGGAAGCGGTCAGATTTCTTGCCGGATGACCGGATATATTCCAAACAGCAACCGGGGCAGCTGCAAAAATTTTGCAGCTGCCCCGTAATAGTTTTACCGGATCCGGCTCTGATCAGATATCAAATCCCGGATACAGATAAGCACTGTTGTCACCGCCTTCGCTGTTGCGGATGGTATCCAGTTCACTGCCGGCAACATTGGTGACATGACCGGCAACGACCAGAATGTTGGCACTGTTGTTGTGGCGTCCGGCGAGATCTTTCGGATTCTGCAGTTTACACGCCGGAGAAGTGGATTTGAGGTCGCCGTAATTTTTGTGCAGAGAATCAGCGAACATCAGCTTTTTGGAAGGGGATTTTACCCGGTCATACTTGAAGATCAGTGAGTCCGCAATCGAACAGAGTTTGTAGTTGTACCCATAAGATGGACTGTCTTCCGCACCTTTTTTGTCGTTGCCGATGTTGTAGGCATCGTTAAAATTCGGGTCAGAGGGACACTGCAGAATATCCAGACATTTGGCATAGTCGCTGGTACTGACAAATTCGATCATCGGAGTGTAGGCATCAAGAGAATGCATCCACTTGAGAAACAACAGGCTGTTGCCGCGGAAATATTTGGGCTGGAACTCCACAAAATAGCCGTTATTGTCATCGGTATACATCGCTGAAGCGGTACCGATCTGACGGAGATTACTGATGCAGCTGGCAGTACGGCCGCGTTCACGCGCACTGTTCAATGCCGGAAGCAGTATCGCCGCCAGGATCGCGATGATCGCGATAACAACGAGCAATTCGATCAAAGTGAATGAGTGTGCGGGGGACAAGGAAAACTTTTTTTCACGGGAAAAAAAGTTTTCCCTTTCCCCCGCGCCCCCTTTCTCTTTCAAAAAAAGCGGACTTCTTTGTTGAGTTGCAACCGCACTTTTTTGTGCAAAAAAATGCCATGATGAGATAACAGTACTTACGAGGAGTTCAATAAGAGTGAAGCGTTGCTTCACTCCGGTATACCGGAGTTGATTTTTCTGAAACATGATCTCTTTTCCTTTCTTAAATTATTTATCTTTCGGAGCAATGAAAACCGGTTTCCAAATACCGGATACACCCTTGCGTTTATCAATACGTACAGTCAGGATATTTTTTCCATTTTTGAGCAGTCCTGCGGGGATCGCCATTTTGAACGAGTATCTCCACGAATTCACATCGCCCTGATACGGGTACGGCCGGAATCCGATTTTCTGACCATTCAGATAGAATGTCGCACTGCCGTCAACAGCAATAAAGATGAATTCATACTCTTTGGAGAGGTCTTTATTGAAATCGAAACTTGTTCTGTACCAGCCGACACCTTTGAAATCTTTGCCGTGTTCCTGTTTCCACTTCATACCGAAAGGCTGTTTTTCCCAAGGGCCGTCAGTGGTAATGTCCCCGGCATCGCTCCAATCGGCATTATCGGCGAACCACTGCCGTTTCAAACCGATTTCCGAGGGATCGAAACGGATCTTCCAGTTTTCCATCTTCTGTGCGTCTTTGGCATAGAGTTTCAGCATCTCCCGCGATGGCCAGTGACGGCCTTCCAGATACTGCAGCACTCCGATGTTTATACCGCCGAGAAACTCCACCGAATTACGGAACTTATCCAACTTTTCCACCGCCTTGGCAAATGGTGCTATATCACCGCCGGCCTGATATTTACGGAACTCATTCTGCGCTTCGATCATCATTTTCACGTTGTCAAGACCGGCAAGCAGAAAGATGATACGATAGCTTTCATCCCGGGTCAAACCTTTGACCCGCTGGGCGCGGCGCAGCAGTGAGTAACTTTTGGCCATCACCTCTTCAGTGAATAATCCGTCTGCCACCAACAGCATATCCAAAAAGAGAACCCCGCCCTCAATGGTGTCTCCTTTGAAAGGACTCTTGTAGCCGGATTTCATCGTAACTTTGGTGATGTAATCAAAATACTCTTTGACCAGACCTTTTGCCGCACCGAATGCCTGATAGAACTCATCTTCCAATTTTTCCACAGAAGAAGCACCGTCGTGGTTGGTCTGAGCAACGATAAAATTCACCAATGCTTGTGATGACCAGTTACCGGTACAGGAATCCAGATCGCTGCCGATCATGCCATTGGCAACGGCGAAATTGAACACCTCATAATATTCGCGGTGATATTGCACCGGAAATGCCTGACCGTCACTGGTGAAATTCGGACGGAAAAGCAGCTTTGCTCCCGCATCCGACCAGCCTTTCCACTCCTGTTTGAATTGCTCGACCGCTTTGTCGCTCCACGGATACATGATCTGCGGGCAATAACGCAGAATGATACGGTCGTTGAGTTTCACATTGCCGACCGGAGCCGCACTGTAGTTGGCGTACGCCAGACCGAAAATGATTGCCTCCGGATCGATTTTTTCCGCTTCTTTCTGAACATTCAAATAAAACTGGCAGTAACGGTCGCTCACAGATCCCAGTGCATTCACCCAGACCGGATCCTGCTGTTTGAAAAGCTTTTCCGCCATCGCACGACGGGCAGCGGGAGCAGCTGAAGCATTATCAGCTTTCAGACAATCATCGCAGACACAGCTGCCGGCAGTATCGTTTTCATTGACGTTGATGACTTTGCCGCGTTTGGGCTGCGCCGCCCAAATACGGACGATCTCTTTGGCCAGCGGTTTGCTGGTGGCGCACATGGACACCAGCGACTCGATACCTTTGGTAGTACCGTAGGGATTGGGACGGCGGCTGCCGTCCGGGAGCATGTTGAAAAACTCCGGATGAGTTTTGCCGTACTGACGGAAATACCCTGTAAAAGCGTGACCGTGCTGATAGGAGAAATCCCATGAAAAACGGTGACGTTTCAAAAACAATTTCTGATTGGCTTGAAAACGGAAAGCTGAATCGGCACTTTTCCAGCCGTGACGCGAGTTGGGGACCCGCCATCTGCTGGCGGCAAGACGCGGTTTGACGGCTGTTTTGCCTTCCGGCACAACGAGATCGGTCTTTACCGGAATAAACGTTCCCAGATCACCGGGCCACAACCAGCGGACACCGAGATGTTTTTCGATGAATTCATAGACCGCAAAAAGCGTTCCCTGTGAAATATCCCACTGCCAGTTGCCGGCATCATCTTTACCGCAGATGTAGATATTGCCGTCTTTCACATGGATCTCTCCGTAGCTTTTCACCATCTTTTCCGGCAGAGTGACCCGTTTGGCAGCTGCTTTGCCGAGATAGATGAACTTGCCTTCCGGCAGTTTGCCGTCATCTTTCAGAAGTTCCGGCATCGGGGATTTCGCAACTTTAGCCATATGCAGACGTAATTCATTGGCGGCATGAAGTTCCGTTCTGGTGGCGTCCGGCGCAATGACCACTGCCTTGACCTGGTACTGTCCGTTTTTAAGCAGATCCATGGCGTTAAGTGCCATGAATGCCGCCAGAAAAACAGTCAGCAGACAACTTTTCAATTGCATAATAATTTTCCTTTCAGGGTTATCAGATCAATTTTGCATATTCACGGTAACGGTCATAAAGACCGTGTGCCTGTACATAAGCTGAATTCGGACTCATGAAATGGGAAAATTCAAAGGTGATCGCTTTTTCGATGCCAACGGCTTCGGCAGCACGGAGTTTGTGCCACATTTTTTCCCATTTGACCGGCAGAAAACGGATCGGCATATCCCGGTCAAAGGTTTCGCAATTCGTCCAACACTCAAGATCGTATTTACGGGCAAGAGCCATATTTATCCGCAGATAATCTTCAAGCTCCTGAAGTTCTACATGACCATCCTGAAAGGCGATGCTGTCCACGGATCCTTTGATGCAGTCAAAAATTTCATCCCACTCTTTTTCGTGCTGTTCAAGAGCGATGGATTCCGACTTTATCCCCTGGTCAGCAAAGGCTTT
Organism: Lentisphaerota bacterium; assembly: GCA_015061525.1. Lineage (GTDB taxonomy): Bacteria > Verrucomicrobiota > Lentisphaeria > Victivallales > Victivallaceae > UBA1784. Next base: position 22,519 of record SUWK01000014.1, on the reverse strand, counting down.
CACTCCGTGGATAAATGGGGAAATCAACACCGGCAGATTGCCTGAAACCGCTTTACAGAAACTGCCGATGGCAGCATAAGTCTCTGCAACATTGCCGGTCTTGTGGGAAATTTCCGTGCTTAAATACCAACCTTTGAAAGCCTTGCGGTGCCCGTAACGCTGCCACGCCTCTTCAATGACCATTTTATTCGTATCCACTTCCCACTGGAAGTTGACACTTTCTATGGGCCTGGCAGCATCGTAAGTGCCGAAATAAAACGCCATATCATACTTTTCCGCCAGCGTGAGAAACATATCCACCAAATCGCTGTACGGCTGCAGACAATTTTCCCGTTTCATCAACACCTCTGATGGATAAGTCAGATATTTGCGCAGTCCGCAGCGGATCATGATCACAGTGTCAATGCCGATGGCTTTCATACTCTGAAAATCACGATCCCACTCCTTTTCACCCCAATTGTGATGCGGGATATCCCAGCTTATTTCATCCAGAAAAGTTCCGGTAATTTTCAACATTCTTTATATATCTCCTTATTTTCGGGTCGTGTTACGTATAATAAGAGGGGCGGGAAGTACTTGCGACTCCACCTTTTTTCCCTCGATCAGTTTCAAAATCATCTCTCCGGCGCATCTGCCGATCTCCTCTTTGGGCTGGGCGATGGTGGAAAAGGGATAAAGCAGCTGCTCGGCGGCAATATCAAGATTGTCAAAACCAATAATAGAAAGATCCTCGGGGATCTTTCTGCCGCGTTCCAGTGCAGCTTTGGCCACACCCAGAGCAGCGAAATCACTGGCTGCAAAAACGGCATCAGTTTCCGGATGCTCCGTCAACAGTTTTTCAGCCGCTGAATAAGCAGCTTCGATAGATACCTCGCTTTCAAGCGTCACCGGTTCACATCCGGGCATAAGTTCATCCATTGCGGCAAGAAATCCCCGGTGCCGCTCCGCGACCTCCGGAGAGTTGCTGTTATGAGAGATCATAGCGATATTCCGGCAGCCGGTACGGTAAAACTCTCTGACCGCTTCTGCGGCGGACAGAAAGTTTTCCACTTTTACCGACACCTCACCGAGTTCCGGAGCAAAGTCCATCAACTGAACGACCGGTACGTTGCTCCGGCGGATAAACTCCTGTGCTTTACGTATCAACGGCGACGGATAGAGGATCATACCGTCAACTTTGCGCTGCATCATTGAATAGCACACCTGCAGATAATCTTCATCATCTGACGGCGGATTGAGCAGAAGCAGCGTATAGTTATAACGTCTGGCAACCTCCTCCAGACCGCTGATGATCGCTCCGTAGAAACTGGTGGACAGAAACGGCACCATAACTCCGATCAGACGGCTTTTGTGAGTCACCAGCGAACGGGCGGCTGCATCAGGGAAATACCCCATCTCCGCCACAGTTTCCAAAATCAGCTTGCGGGTCTTATCTGAAAGACGCCCGCTGTTATTGACTGCATGAGATACCGTGCGGATAGATACTCCAAGCCGATTGGCAATGTCTTTCAAAGTGACCATGAGAACTGTTCCTTATCACTATTTGATTCAACGTTGAACCAACTTTATAAAAAATAATATATCACTGAAACAACTTAAATACAAGGAACAATCGTATGATTTTTCAGTTTTTAATTACTTCCTGACGTATCATCCTTTGAAAATGAAGAAGACGGCACCGACCATACACAACCCGGCAAAGAGGAAATTCCAGCGCAATTGTTCCCCTATGAACAATACACTGAACGGCACGAAAACCGACAGAGAAATCACCTCCTGCATGATCTTCAGCTGTGCAAGTGAAATATTACCCTCATGACCGATACGGTTCGCCGGCACCTGAATGAGGTACTCAAAAAAGGCGATGCCCCAACTGATAAGCACCGCTACGATCAGCGGCTTGGAACCGAGATTTTTCAGATGTCCGTACCACGCATAAGTCATAAAGCAGTTGGACAGGATCAAAAGACCGACAGTTTTGGCAATAACAAGTGTATCAAAGTGCATTTTTTCCTCTTTTCTGCGCCAGAATTTCCCGGCACGCTTGAACTTTTTTCTTGTATAACTCATTTTCCGGCTCATAGGCAAGAGCCGTTTCAAACCTTTCCAATGCTCCGGAAATATCGCCGTGCTGAGCAGCATGCTGCCCCAGCATATCATAAGCTGACGGCAATGCCGGATCACGTTTCAACGCTTCAGAAATCAACTCCAGAGCCTCGCTGCGCCGTTCCGGAAAATGGTAAAAATACAAGTGCCCGAGATTGAGAAACCCCGCCGGATGATCCGGTACCGAGTTCACGGCACGGCGGTAACGGGACTCCGCCTCAAACAGTTCATTTCTCTCTTCGGCGATGGCTCCGAGCATATTTTCAAAGCGTTCAGGTTCATTGATTTCAGATGAAGCAGAACTCAAATACAACCATGCGGTGTCCCACTTTTTCTGCCGGAAATACGCTTCTCCGATAATAGAACTTGCCTCCGGATAAATTCTCCACGGCAGGGTCGCTGCCGCTGTGATAAACAAACCTCCGGCACACACCGCAGGAACGACGATCACCCACACTTTTTTTCCCAAATGGTACGCCCCCAGTGCCGCAAACAGCAATATTCCCGGCATCATCCCCTGCCGGTAACGTCCGGAAACCACCGTCAGCAGCAGACCGGCACTCAATGCTCCGGCAAGTAAATAGAAGTGAATGAATACCGTCTCTTTCCTGTGCCATGCAAAATATATTCCGGCAAGAGCGGACAGCAGAACTGCCGCCATCATCCCTGCCCCCCAACACTGCACCGGAGTGAGCCGGATCAACCGTTCACTGTCTGCCCCGGCAACCGGTTCATCCGGAGCAAGCAGCAGACAAAGTTTCCTGACTGGTAAAATCAGCAGCTTTCCCGGTTCATTCAGGTAAAAAGTCCAAATCTTTCCGGCAAAAAGCCGGTTTTCTGAAATTCCGCGTCCGACAGCTTCGGCTTTGGCACGTTCCAGAGTTTTGCGCCATTGCCCGGAGCGCAGATAACAGCCGCCGGAAGCCTCCGGGTTGTGTCCGATCCAGAGATTATAAAATGAGTTGCTCTGCAGTGGGGTGAATTTTTGATAATGGACAGATTTTACAACAATGATCCCGGCGATGATAATCCCGGCACCGGCAGAAAGCAGAAAAAATTTTTTCCACTGCTTCTTTACGGCAAAGTATCCGGCTTCGGCAGCAAGGAAAAAGAGCATCAAACCGTGAGTTGCAACGGCAAGGCCCAAAGTGATCCCCGCACTGAAAAAAACACGCGGATCATCTTTGGCAAAATAAATCTGCCAGAAAAAAACAGCGAGCAGCGGAGCGAGCAGAGATTCTGAAATCAATTCCGCCTGATGAAAGAACAGCACCGGAGTAAAAAGGGAAAAAAACAGAAAGATCAAAGCCAATTTCCATGACTTGGATAACCGGCGTATCAACTCTGCCAAAGCAACAAATGCCGCCCAATTCAGCAGGAGCTGTACCGCGCGGACAGCCCCGATGGAAAAATTTGTGATCTTATACCAGAAAGCAAGGAAAAAACTGTAGAGCGGAGCATGGATTTCCGGTTCCGCAGGAAATATTATCCCCCGGAGCAGCTCCCGCGCCCGTTCGTCATATTCCTGAACATCCGGACCGATGGCAAAGGGGAAGTGTACCTCACAGGCGAACTCCCGTAAATATTCGAACCGCAGCAGCAGAGCTGTTGCGGCCAAAATCCGGAAAATCCACTTTTCCGGCGAAGATTTTATTTTATCAACCAAACTTTTGATCATTTTCTGGGAGGAAAGTCAAATTCAAACTCGAAGAGATCCCCGATCCGTTTGATGGCGCGCTCCTCATCGATCCCCTCGATCTGCAAAGTAACGGAGGTTCCTTTGGTCAGGGCAAGGGAGATCAGAGCCAGCATACTGTCAACTTCAACAGTTTCACCGTCTGCAGTCAGCAGCTGGATGCAGTGATCCGGAAACTCATTTTTGATTGCAGTAAGAATAACTCCGGACGGACGGCAGTGGATACCGGCACTGTTCCGGACGGTCACGACCCGTTCCTGCATGATTCCCCCCCCCGGCAAGATGCTTATTCCAAAGTATCAAGATACTTGTAATAATCGTCTTCGTTCATCATATCGTCAAGTTCGGAAGCATCGAAATCCACCAGACGGCAGATCCACCCCTTATCTTCCGGAGATTCGGTGAGCAATTCAGGTTCATCTTCGAGAGCTTCGTTGACTTTGGAAATTGAACCGCCGATGGGAGCGCACAGTTCAACAGAGTACCGGTCGGTCTCCATATTACAGAGGCGGTCTCCGATAATAAAGTCGTCACCCTCCTCTGGAAGTTCAATAGAACTGACTTCGCCATACTCTTCAATGGCGAACTGCGAAATACCGACGATTGCGGTTTCTCCGATAATCTCGACCCACTCGTGGTCTTCGGTATAATACTTCATCAATTGGCTCCTGAATTCATTTTTCCGGCTTGAAAAACCCGGCTTGTATTCTCTCTGCGTATAATGGAACATGCATATGGCAAAAATGCAAGTGCTTTATACGGATTTTTCCATATTTTTTCACAACTTTCAGCTTTTTTTGAGAAAATCACTTGAAAAAAGGGGATTTTGGAGCTATTTTATAAAACAGCAAGCATAATGGTGGTTGTAGCTCAGTTGGTCAGAGCGCCTGGTTGTGGCCCAGGAGGTCGCCGGTTCAAGTCCGGTCTACCACCCCATTTTTTTGCCTTGATTTCAAGGCAAAAAAATAACGAAGACGCAAGTCTTCACTTCACTGAGCCGTCAGGCTCAACTTCACATCTTCACGCGGCGAAGCCGCTCTTCACTAAAAACGTTCCGACTTGCTTGTTAAGACGCTCCGCTTGTGAAGAGGTCAGCTACGCTGCCCGTGAAGTTTTCTCCCTGTCGGGAGTATGGATGGTGTTTCTTTTTACTGCGCTTCGCTTAAAGGTTGGCTGTGCCGCCTTGAAAATCTACTTTTCCGCACAAAATCTCCCTAAATTCTCCGCTGCAGGAGGTCACGCGACCTCTGCCACTGCTTTGCAGAAATATAGAAAAATCAGCAACAGGTCATTATCCCGCAGTTATTTCAATATCGGGTGCAGAGGTAATCAACTGCACCTATATTTGAGGAAAGAGGTCATAAAATCGGTAATTTCGCAAATATGAAGCAGCTCCCGTCTTCATTTCATTACGCCGCGGCAAGCCATTTCATTCCGCTATGAAGTGTGATTCTCCAAAGGAAGCTTTACAACTGGCTGAATTCGTTGCCATCTTTTGCATATTCGGTGGGGAATAGCGGATTGGTGCTGATATAATTTCCTGTCATGGGACTGTATTCAACCCGATCTCCGTTATCAAGATCGTAACAATCCTGATCTTTTCTGACAAAAGAACTGCCGCCGCCGCCGCCGTCACCGCCGCCGCCACTGCACCAACCGACGCCTGCCGAGGATTTTTCTGCGGCGGAAAACAGCAGCAGCCGCAGTGCAAGAAGCACGATAGCCAGCAGCAAAATCAACGCTATCAGCACAAATGTCATCACCACAGCAATACCGCTGACGGTCACGCAGAAAATCACATAGCCGACCTTTGCAAAAATATTACGCAGCATGACGATGTGCGGGGTGTAAAAAATGAGATTCAGCGACACGGCAGCTCCCAGCAGACAGTAACACATCGACAGCACATGGGACTGGTGAACATTGGAAAAGAAAACCATTATCACAAAGAAAAACGCAGTCAGAACACCGGTGATAAAGGGGAGTATCAACATACGCTTAGCAGGCGAATAATTTATTTTACGTCTGCCGAAAATCAAATCATCTATTTCAAATACCAATATCTGCAAAGGATCTAAAAATGAAAACATTATTCCATCTCCTTTCTATGAACGATATTATCAGCAGCACCCTTTTCAAAAAATTGTTTTTTTGCTTTTTTCATCATATCTTCCGGAACCCGGAGGTCATTAGGATCATATGAGGTATCAGAATCAACCACAGCCTCGTCCTGCTGACGGATCCTCTTTTCTGCAGCTTCAGCCTCTTCTTTTTTTTGTTCAGAGACTTTAAGGTAAGTGAAATCAGATCTTTTGTTCCAGAGTGTCACAAACTGAAATGAACAATAGAAAAAGGCGGCGAAGAACGAAACCAGCAATATTCCGTTTACACCAATGATATAACTCCATAAAAACAGAGAAAATTTATTCCGTTCTTTGCTCATCATCTTCTCCTATTTTTTTGTTTTATTTACTTTTTGCAGAGCTTTTTTATTTCCGTTTTTCTGACTCAACCGGCGCCAATAGAGAGATTTTCTCCTCTCTGCCGGAACTCCATTCCCAGTCAGATAACATTGACTCAACTGATATTGCGCTTCACGATCCCCCTGATACGCAGCGCACAAAAGCCACTGAACCGCCTGCTGTTTGCTTTTTTGATCCCCTTCAAGCAGCATGATACCAAGCAGCCGCTGCGCAGGGACAAAGCCTGCAACAGCAGATTTATATCCCCAATATTTTGCCAGCTTCATACTCTTTTGGGTCCCGATTCCCTGCAAGAAACATTTTGCCAGGCGGAATTGCGACGGGACGTGTCCTTTGGCGGCGGCAAGTGCAAAAAAGAGTTTCGCATTTTCCCCATTCGCGTGTATCTTTTTGTCAGGACTGCCTTTCAATGAATACATTCCCAAACGGTAATCAGCCGGGACAAAGCCTTTGGAGGATGATTCGATAAATAAATTGCCGGCTTCATCGTGCTTTCCTTTTGCGGCGAGTTCTTTTCCCTGCACATATTTGTCGACAGCTTCCTGCATAAAAACACCGAGTATTCCCGGCAAATCCTTTTTGGGACGCCACTGCTCTACCGGATCATCCGGATCCAGTTTTGAATAATCGACCGTTACGACCTTCGGAGCCTTGTGTCTCAACATTCCCAATCTGGCGAAAATATTATTTTCCTTAAAAACATTTAATTGGGGCAGAACAAAATAAATCACGGCAAAAATGGCTGCATAGCTAAGGAAACAGCGGATCAAAGCACCGGTGTTGAACAGGGGTATCCGCAAGAAATAGAAAGTGAGATAACCATTTCTACATAATATCCCTGAAATAGGCTTCTTATTGGCATTAAAGGTGCCGGAGAACCAATTTCCATCTTGTCTGACAATGACCCCGCGATTCCGTTTTACATGATAACAATAATCTTGTGATGTAAAAACGAGAAAACGGTTTTTTACAACCTTGCCACCCTCTGAAAAGACAGGATAAACATTTTTGTCATCATAAGAGCGTCCGGCACAAACAGTAAGTGAATAAAGTTTTTTCTGCGGACTCAGAAAACGAAAGAAAAAAGATTTTATTTTTACCGGATCATTGGGATAATTTGCCGGATATGTGTCCATACTGCAGGGATCCTTTCATAATTCACACCTCAAAAGGTAACTTAAAAGATAATGTCCCAAATTTCATAAAACTTGCCATATGGAATAATATATCACTGGCATAACGATTTGTCAAATCTTCAATAACGATCTGCTCCAACCGGGTGATCACAAAACAGTAAAACACAACCGGTTTTCTCTGCGAAAGCTTGATGTAATGTTGATTATTCCGCCCTGTAATTCAGCTCAAACAAGGCTGTAAATCAGTCATTTTATGGCAAAAAATGACCGAAATAAAAGAACGCCGCATCGTGATCCCCTTTGCTGTAACCCACAGAGTGCTCTTTCACAACGGCAAAGCATACATCCCGGTAATCCGTCACGGAATATACTTTGAATAATCAATGATATATGGAAGCGGCGTAAGAGACCGTACGCTTATATCTGCTTTTCTTGCAGGAGTTTTATATGTCAGAAATTTCGAATTAAGCGAAATATATCCACCTCCGTAGGTACCCCAGGTATATTCCCACATATCCTTAAATGCAAATTTGAAATCAAATTTTCCATTCATTAATCGTATAATTTTTTTCCCGATTGCGGTATTTTTTATCTCTTTGATGGCATCTGCAAGAAAGGATTTTTCTTTTTCCGGCAATTGGGATTTTTCTAGACACTCTTCTAAAGAGCTACTATATTGGTTATTCCGCTGCTGTTTTTTCTTTGACTTCTGTTCCCGTTTCCGACGTTCCCGGCGTTCTTTGCGAGTTTCTTTTTTCGGAGCAGCAGAAACTTCATACGGTACAGAAACAACCCAAGTCAATGCCAATAAAGCAAATAAAAGTCGTTTGATAAAATTCATTTTTTATTTTCTCTCATATAACGCTCTTGCCAATATTTGTTGCTATTGACATAGGGAGACATTATAAGTGTTGTACGTTCCGAAATGACACCGTTACTGAAAACTTTGGGAACTCTTCGTCCGTTTTCCAATATCCATCCCTGACCGTTTCCTTTTCCGTCTTTAATCGGTATTTCAAAAATTTGTTGTCCTTGACTATTATATTCACGATAAATACCGGAAAGTTGACCATTTTTAATAGTATAGGTTGCTCTTGGCGTTCGTGTGTCATAAAAATAGTCTTTGTGGAAACCGTCTTTGTCTCGTGTTTCAAACATAAAATAACATATTTTCCCTTGTTCAAAACGTTTGAGTACCCGTCCGTTTTTTCCCAGTGCATCAATTTCCAGTTGTTTGACGCCGTCAAGATACCCGATAAGGCGTCCTCTCTCAAAATCAAAGGATTTTTTTTGCATCACAAAATCAACCGTTAAATCTAGTCCGATAGTTTTGAGCGTATCGTTGAGTTCACGGCGAATATCGGTTCCTTTCGTTTGGGTATAATAATCTTCGCCTAATCTACGGGCATAACCGAAAGATTTGCTGTTATAGGAAATACTCCAAGGAATTGATGTTGGTTGAGACGGACCGACAAAAGACGGGTAAAGAATCTCTTCTCCTACACGGACAGGAGTATTGGGAGTGTTACTCCAAAAAGAACGTACAAATTCTGTCCGGGCAAAGCGACGGGCTTTGGCAGGAGACATACCGGCTTTGATTTGAAGTTTCTGTGCCCGTCTCAGAAAAACATTCAATTCTCCTGCTTGTTCCCGTTTTTTTCTAACCTCAGAAAAATCAGGAAGATTTAAAAGTTCTGTTTCTGCACACTGTTCTTCCAAAAGGGCGTGTACTTCTCTGAATTTTCTTAAAGTTGCATAGTCCTCACAAGAAGCCCCCGGACAAATACCCAGTTGTAAATGTCCTTGTGTCGCATGTGTCAGTTCATGTGCGATAACTGTCGTAAATCGGAGAATATCTTCCTGTTTTTTTACTTTTGAATCGGCGTCGGAGACTCGTCTGAGAAGATAGTCGGAAAAACAGGCTTTTCTATGACCGTGGTTATAAGTTCCCAATGCCCCCTGTCCTTCAGGGTTATGAATGATGTGGAGTGTGATATTGTAGGGAATGTTACTGAAAATATAACGTCCTGTCGGGGTTTTTGATAAGTTCATTAAACAAGATCGGAGAAGTTGCTTGTGTTCATCAGAAAGTTCTTTGGAGGCTTGAACAGAAGTTAAAAGGGCGTTGAGTGTCCTTTTCGGATTTTCCGAATTTAAACGGCCAGACGGTTGATTTTTGGAGAGAGCATTTCGCTTTTTCTGTTTTCGCCTTTCTCTCCGTTCTTTTCGGGATTCTTTTCGCGGTGCAGCGAAACTTTCGCACGGTACGGAAATAAAAAACAGTAAAGTCAGACACGCAAACAGAAACCGTTTAAGCATAAAAATCCCCGTAATTGTGATAAATAATTGCTTATCATAAAATAACACACTTCTGATCCGTTGTCAAGCTGCTTTGCAGAAATATAGAAAATCAGCAACAGGTCATTATCACGCAGTTATTTCAATATCGGGTGCAGAGGTAATTAACTGTACCTGTTTTTGAGGAAAAAGGTTATAAAAAACGCAATTTCGCAAATAATTGCATTTGCATAAAAGCGTTTTGAACTCTCTGCAATGAGGGCAAGGAACAGGAACGAAATCTTCCACCCCATTTTTTGCCCAAATTTTGGGCAAAAAAATAACGAAGACGCTAGTCTTCACATCACTGAGCCGTCAGGCTCTACTTCACATCTTCACGCGGCGACAGCCGCTCTTCACAAAAACACCGTTCCGACGTGCTTGCTTGTCCCGCCATAGCTCGCAGAGCGACGGCGGATGAAGACGCTCTATTTCATTCGCTTGTGAAGGCGTTTCATTCCGCTATCACTCCATTGCACTTGCTTGCCACGGCGCAGCAAGGCGAAGACGGGTGAAGTTGCCGCCTGCGGCGGGAGGATGTGTTTCTGCTTACAGCGCACCTTGCGGTACTTAAACGCTCCGTACCTCTTACCTTAAAATCAAAGTTCGATAAGTGTGAATTTCTTTTTCATGCTTTTATCCTTTCTGTTAAGGTTTTACAATTCATATTCTTTCAAGACCTGAGAAACTCTATGCCACGCTTCTTTGGGGACACGGTGACTGTCAAGTGCGCCCTTGAAGTTAAAATTGCCTGCCTTGGTCTGCGCAGCACTGCCCGCAAATGTGCGTGCGTCACAGAACTGCCAGATAAATGTGCCGCTGAAACGCTCATCTTCAATCACTCTGCGGACAAGTGCTTCATGCAGTTCAGCCTGATACTCTTCACTCCAACGCTGACCGCCGCGAAGTCCCGGAATTGCTTCCGCTCCGACTTCACTTATAATAACAGGCTTATTTATATACTGTTCCTGTGAGGCAAATTCAACCAGACCGTCCATGACTCTTTTAAATTCGTCATGATTCATAAACTCATCTTCATTGCCGCTGTACCAGCAGGGATAAGTATTGAACGAAATGACATCAACATACTCAAGACATACATCTTTCTGTGCTTTGTCAGTGGCAAAAGTAACAGGCGTTGCAGGGTCAACTTCATGCAGAATATCCGCCAATGCTTTAACCAGCGGTTTGGCAGTTTCCAGATGAGTTCCCGCTTCATTCAGAAATCCGCGCAAAATTATGCAGGGGTGATTGATTGAAGCCAATGCGGCTTTGCGGGTTTCGCGTTTTTGCTTCTCCTGAAAATCGGGGTCTGTCAATGAAAATTCTCTGTTGCCCCAGCCGAGAGATTCTTCCCAAATCATCACGCCTGTACGGTCGCAAAGGTCGAGAAATTCCTCACTCTGCGGATAATGCGAACCGCGGAAACAGTTGCCGCCGAGCTGTTTCAAAAGCTGTAAATCTTTAACCAGCACTGCCGTCGGCACAGCATAACCGAAGTCGGGGTGCGCGTCGTGGCGGTTGTAACCGATAAGGGTAAGTTTTTTGCCGTTCAAATAAAGTTTACCGTTCTTCGCTTCAACCTTGCGGATGCCGAAATTGCGTTCAAAAACGACATCTCCGACTTTGATTGAAGCATGATGAAGTGCGGGATTTTCCGGCGACCAGAGCTTAAATGCGGGAACTTTGAATTTTGCGCTCCCCTGCCCCGATGTCAAAGGCAATTTATTTACAGTCAAGGAGTTATCAAAAATAATTTCAGCTTCTCTGATATTTTTGATATCCCCGTCAAAAACGCAGGATATTTCAACTTCGCCATTGTCGATATTTGAAGTGATAATCTTTATTTCACGGGCGAAAACCGCTTCTGCCCGACGGATTGTGACAGGACGGTAAATGCCGCCGTGAGCATAAAAGTCATAATCTCTGCGCCAGAGAGATGCTTTGCCGTCATCAAACTGATTGTTGACAGCAAAAATAAGTTCATGTCTGCCCTCTGAACCCGCATCAAAGCGGAAAGTATTTTTGGAGAAAGGAGCGTCGATTTCAGCAACTTTCTTTTTATCCCAGTAGATATCAGCCCGCAAACCCAAACCTTCGGAATAAAGTTCGATTTCACCGCCGACGTCAACAAAAGTACGATAACACCCCGTACCGCGCTGCAAAAAATAAGGATGACCTGTATCAAAACAGCCGGGAACTGCTGCAATGTCATTAAAAGATATTTCCGTAACATCAATTTCAGCAAGAGATTTCTTGCAGAAATAAAAATTCCACATGGATTCCAAAGGGATTTTATTTGTGTTTTGCATGTAAAAGTCCTTTATTTACAATTTTTAAACAAAATTAACTTGACAAAATTATTGTCTTTTGCTATACTATAAAGTATAAACAATATTTTTACAATGGTAATTTTGTAACAAATAACTGCAATAATGTATCAAAGATAATAGTTATGAAAAAGAAAACATTTGCCGATTTTGAATTTTCATTGCATCTGCCGAATAATCTTTCAGCCTACATCCGTTCAGTCGGACACTTCAATATCAACGAAATGCGGAGCAGCAGCATGTGGGATAAAGCATGGTTCAGCGAACTTTTCTGGTGCATTGACGGCAAAGGGGTCTTTTATATAGATGACAAAAAATACATCGTCCGCCCCGGTGACATCTGGTATTATCCATCCGGCAGCAAACATTTTTATCATCCGTTTGACGATTATTTTCATTACAGGTGGTTCACGATTGAGGGCGATATGTCAGATGCGCTTTTCAAATCAATAAATATTTCACCGGGAATAAGTTACGGCGGCAAATGCCCCGAAGAACTCTTCGCCCGTCTGGAACTCGATATCAAACAAAGCACTCTGAAAAAGAGACTGGAACTTATCTCCGTCGGATTTCAAATCCTCTGCTGTGCAGCCGCCGGAGTCAAGCAGAAACGCCCGGTAAATAACTATCTCTCCGAAGCACGCTCCATCATGGAAAGTGATTTTTCCAATCCTGAACTCAATATTCAGACTCTGGCAAAAATCCTCCACATCAACCGTGTGCAGTTAAGCAGGGATTTTGCCACCCACTACGGGGTCACTCCGTCAGATTATCTGAAAAATCTCCGTCTCCAGAAAGCCGTAAAATTACTTAAAACAAGCAATCTGCAGCTTAACGCCATTGCCTCCGCCTGCGGCTTCAATTCGGGAGCATATCTCGGCAAAGTCATCGCCTCCGGCACAGGCAAAAAAAGCTCCGAACACCGCCCCTGAAAACAATAAAAAAAGGGCTGCTGCCTTTTGATGTGACCCCAAAAATTTGGACAGTTTTAATTATGTGGAATGGGTTCGGTATTTCCGCAAACAAAACCGTCAGCTTCCAGAGCAGAGATGACTCCGTCGAAAAGAAATTGCGGAGTACTTGCCCCGCTGGTGACGCCGATACGGGAGTATTGAAGGATCTGCGGAGTCAATTCTCCGGCATTTTCGATGAGATAGGCCTCACAGCCGGCACGACGGGCGATCTCCCGCAGCCGTTTGGCATTGGAACTGTGCCCGGAACCGATAACGATGACACAATCGACTTTTGCCGCCAGTTCCAGAACCGCCTGCTGACGTTTCCGCGAAGCATCACAGATACCGGAACACTCCCGGAGATTGCTGAAACGCTGTTTTAATATCTCCAGTGCCATTTCAACCTCTTCGTGGTCAACGGTGGTCTGTGAAATAAACACCGGGCGGGACAATTCCGGCAAAGCCGCCGCCTCTTCCGGAGAAGATATCAGAAAACACTCCCCTGCCCCCGAGTGCCCGGCTACTCCGGCGACCTCCGGGTGTCCGGCTTTACCGAAAATTATCAACTGATCTTCAGCGGTCAGAGATCCGGCAATATGGTGGAGTTTTTTGACCAACGGACAGGTGGCATCACGGCAGATGCCGGCACGCTGACGCAATTTATCCTCTACATCCGGAGCAACTCCATGCGCCCCGATGACCAGCGGCGAACCGGAAGGGATCTCATCAATACTTTCCGCAAAAATGACACCTTTTCGCTTGAAAGAATCGGTAACAGCCCGGTTGTGAACCAGCTCATGAAAGACAAAAACCCCCTGCCCCGAAGAATTGAGCAATTCTTCAAGTGTTTTCAATGCGGAATGAACTCCGCCGCACATCCCGTAAATTTGAGCGGTAAAGTAACTTTTCATCTTCATATTCTATATATGATACACCGCAAATGCATTTTTTCCACTTTTTCCGCTTGAAATAATTAAAAGCCGGATTGATAAAGTTCCATAAATCCAAGTATTCTGATTTTTTCTGCAGCTTTTACTGCGGCAGCTTTGTCCGCACGTAAATGCCCGCAAAGTACATTCGCACGCGGACTGCGCGCCCGGCGACAACCGCTGCACAGTGCGGTGCGCTGAACAAAACACTGAAGGCACCGGGAAATAAGATATCTGCCTGGCTTACACAAAATTTGGATCGTCACCAATTCTTCCAGGCACACCGCTTCAATCCAGCGTGATACTTTCCCCCCAGGACAGACACTGGACACGGTTATCACGGTAAGGTTTGGCAAATTCGCGGAGCAATACCTCATAGCTCTGAGTATTACCGCAGCCAGTCAGCCCGAAAACCCGATGACTGAATTCCCACTCGTGTGAAGGGATATAGCGGCATTTGAATTCCGCTTCCAGAGCATCGACAGGGGGAGTCCCGCCGCCGGTAAAATAAAAAGACATCAGAGCATAGTCGATATTTTCTTTCCAGAGCCGGATATTTTCCAGACACTCTTCAAAGCCTTCTTTATGAAAAATATCGCCGCGGGTAAAGACGGTTTTGCCATTACTCAATTTGAAAAGATACATCGCACACGCCAAACCTTTTTCCGCTGTCCCTTGCCACTTCATAAAAGTACGGCAGCCGGGTGTGTGAAAATTCTCTGCCGGAGTGCCGTTTTTTACCATCCAGCGACGTATACTTTCAGCAGGCATAACGATCAATTTTCCCTGACGCGCCATATCGTCGCACAACTCCACACTGATATGATCCTCATGGGAGTGAGTAACATAGTACTCGGTCAAAATACCGGCAAGAGCCTTTACCTGTTTACGTTTGAGTTTGACAGTTGTCCTTCCTGTCGGAGGAGTACAGCCGTTATTGATATCCAAACCGATGATACGTTTGCCGTCACGGATGATAAAGCCGGAACTGTATATTTTCCAAATTCGCGGTATTCTGTCCGTACAGGCAGCGACTTCCTCCAGAGTCCGGTCAAAGCATTCCCGATAATATCTGCCAACAGCAGGCATGGTTTCGGAATCAGCTTCACTCAAAATTCTATCCAGTGCAAAAAGAGCCTTTTCGCGGGATTCGTCTGCTGCAAAACGCGGCGGATTTTTTGCCAGCAATCCGGCAGCGGAAGTAAAATCGGAGTACTTCATGTTTTTCTCAATCTTCAGGAAGTTCAACTTTCAAATTGCGAATATAAAGCGCGGTGTCGTCAGCGGCATTGACAAAATCGCAATAAAAAATCAAACGGTTGATCCACTCACACTGACCTCGCTGAATGATATTCTTTTTGTCATTGAGAGAGTAAACCGGCTTTGCACCGCAAAACATGTCGATGGTGACGGTTTTCCAGACATTGTTGTTGAAATCGACCGCGTGGACATAGGTTTTGCGGTCAACATCGTAATTGCGCAGCCCGTAAGCGTTACCGCGCAGCATCAGATTGACACCGCCGATGTAGAACATGAAACGGTTGAATTCTTTCATTTTGCGGGAAACGAAAAAGTTAACGCCTTTCATTTCAAAGGTGATTTTTACCCGGGAAACTTTGGCAGGCAACTGCAGCAGCACACCGATTTTACCGGAACTTTTACCCGGTTCCGGACGGAAAACAAGTTCTTTCTGTTCATTCAATGCCACAATACCGTCAACCGGTCTATCCGGGCGTTGGACGCGGATAAAAGCATGCTCCGAAATTTTCGCACCGGGAACGGATGACACCTGGATGCCCGGAGTTTCCACGCTCAAATCGAACGCATAAAGTGTACTGCTAAACAATGCAGCACCGAGAAGAAGAAAGATTTTTTTCATGTTGTTTTCCTTAATATTTTCAGGTTTGAGACTGCCCTAATATACCATCGAATATATTTTTTACAAGATACAGAGCAAAAAAAAACATAAAAAAGTCAAATTCCATTAAAAAAAACGCTTGACTTTACATACTTTCCATGCTCTATTAATAGCACAAACCGATGGCAACTAGTTTCCATAAGATTTATCTGTATTAAAAATCGGGAGAGAGAGAAAAAATGAAAAAGTTTATCATGTTTGCGGTGATCACTCTTGCGATGAGCGTCAACGCCGCACTGCCGATGCGCCGTTCGGTGGAAAAAGGCAGTGATATCAGCAGTAAAATCCGCGAACGCAATGTTCCGCAAACACTGATGTACGCTGAGATCCAAAGTTATTTGCTTGTGGAAAATTATCTGCATTATTTCAGCGAACGCCCGCTTTTTCATGACAGCTCTCTGCGCGGCAAAGGACAATATGAAAATTCTTTTCGCAAAGAAGTCGACACGATCAGCAAATACGATATCGACGGTTTCGCTATTCTGGCATGTGACGGCAAAATCGCCCAATACGGTTCACACTTGCAGACTTTGAACAAATTTGCCCCCTACAAAGGTTTCGGTTACATCCCCGGAGCGAGCTGGCCAAATAAACCGGATAAAGAATATGTGGCAAAACTGCTGAACGTTTTCCGGATGGCGGTAAATTCACCGTATACCACCAGAGTAGACGGAAAAATCCCGGTTTGGGGTTATCGTACCAGCTACTTGCCGGAGGGTAAACTCACTGAACTGACCAAATATCTGAAAGAACAAACCGGAGTCGAACCGATCTTTTTCTGCGAACTGGATGACAACACGTTCAGAGTAAATTACATGAAACGCGGCAAACTGACGCCGACAGAACTCTCCTGGCTGCGCCACATCACTGCCAAAACGCTGGACAACTGCGGCGGACTGATGATTGATCCGACGATCTCGGTGCGTACCGATGGAGATTACACCCGCATTCCCGATGCCGGTTACACGCGCGACTGCATTATTCCTATCATCAAAGAGCTGCTGAAAAAACCGAAGTACAAAGGTAAATACCTCGGCGGTTGGGTCAACAAAGGTTATATGAATGCCCGTTCCGGCAACAATACCGGCGAGTACGGCACATCCACATTCCGCAAGGGTATGGAAGAGATGATAAAACTCAATCCGGATATCATCGTTTTCTTTGAATGGAATGAATTTAATGAAAATACCCACTTTATGCCGACCGTCAATAACGGCACGACTATGCAGCGTTTGATCCGTTATTACAGTGCAAAACTGCGCGGTAATCCGCTGACCGCCAATCCCGATGCCGATTTGAGCGTACCGAACGTGATCTTTTCCGGTCGTAAGACGCTCCGTTTGGGCGATACTCTGCGTTATGAAATACTCAATATCCCGGAATCAGAAAACACGGAGAAATTCACTGTCCAGCTTCGGCTCTATGACATCGACCGCAATGTGATCGAAACCTTTGCCCCGGAAACATTCGTTTACAATGAGCTGTGTGCCGTTACTTACGAGATCCCGACCACCGTACTGGCACAGTATCAGCTTGTCGTTCCGGAACTGACTGTGAATGTCAACGGCAAAACTCAGAAATTCATCATGCATCACAACCGTATTTTCGCCAATACCTGCTACAGCTATAAAGAAATAATGCAGCCGCTGCGCGACATTCTGCCTCTTAATGCCGGATTTGACATTGCACCACTTGGCAATGGCAAATATATGGTAAAAGCACAGGTGCAAGCCGCAGAACCGCTTGCCCAGGTCGAACTTCTCGACCATGATGAAGAACTTTATGCGGTCGATCGGGAAAAACTGTATGATCCGAACAACAACATCATCATCCGCGGATCATTTTCCACATTCAAACCGGTCACGCACAATATTTCTTTCCGGGTGCATAATTCTGAAAACTGGAAATACTTCCGCGAACATTTCCGCAACCGCAGTGAAGACCCCGATCCAGCCAAAGTGAACGGCACAGTAAATGATCCACGATACTTCGTCCACTTCTACTATCCGTATCCGTTCTTTATCACGGTGCCGAAAAGCGAAGCTGCCAATGCGGTTCTGGAAATCGACATCGCCGGTATTGCCAATTACAAATTCAGCGTTTCTGAGCTTATAGCGAAGGAAAAGTACGCCGTCACTCTGGATAAAAACTCCCGTTTGGATATCGACATCGCACAGGATCTGGTCGATATCCCCGTGCCGCTCAATGCTGAATCTGCCGCATTTGAGACTACCGTCAGCTGCAAAAAAGCGTTCCCGGTCTATCAGCTGCGGGCAATCAGCAAATCCGGCCGCATTTACCGGAGTTTCCCGATCATGCCATGCCGTGCAAAAGGAAAAACAGTCAGCCATCCGGTCTGGTCTGCTGCCGAAAAAAAAGCTGTCACAGTGCAGATTGCCGCCGACCGCATCCCGGAACTGAAATATATTTTTGATCCGGCTTCCGGAGCGATGATGAAAAACAGCTGCGATCCCTGGTTCGATGCCCAGCTCGGCGGAGGCTTCCTCTATATAGAACCATTCAACCGTCCTCGCAATCTGCTGCTGCCTCACCCGCAGCGCGGCAAAATGGATCCGGTATGGATAAAAGAAAATGGCGAAAATCTGTTGAGCTTTGACGGCAAAGGTCAATATATCAATTTTCCGCGTGAAGTAATGCCATACGGCAGTTTCACTATGGAGTTTGAGATCCGTCCCGCCAGCGACGGCAACGATGTGCTGTTCCGGCATAAAAGCTATCACTCCGGTTTTATGAATCTCTACCGCCGGGACGGTAAACTTGAGGCGGAATTCACCTGCCGGAAAACCGGTCTGGAACTTTCTGATGATAAAAAATTTGCCACCGGTTTGAATATCCCCACCGGCAAATGGTCAAAGGTCACCGTTTCCTACGATCTGACCACGATCAAATTCACCGTCGACGGCAAAACGGTCAGTTATCCGTTTGACAGACAAGGCGTATTCTATAAACCCTGTGTATTTGGCGGTCATTGCCTCGGCGCCGGCAAGGACATGAGATTTTTCCACGGAGAATTGAAATCTCTGCGCTTCAAACATTCTGCGGAGTGAATATGATCAAAACTAAACGTGTTACCCTTAAAGATATCTGCAAAGCGGTCAACCTCTCACTGCCGACGGTATCCAAAGTACTGAACGGCAAAGCCACATTCTGTTCGGAAGCTAAAGTGCGGGAGATCAAAGAAACTGCCGCCCGGCTCGGCTATTGCCGAAATATGGGATACAATATTATGACCGGCAGAGCAACCAATATCGTGGCAATAATCTTTTCACAGAAATATATCACGCACAATCATCACATCAATCAGCTTTATATGAATTTGTGTTCAAAGCTGAAAGAGCGCAACTTTGCCAGCTACAGTTCTGTTTTGGACATCAATATGAGTGAAGCTGAACAGCTGTCACAAATCCGGATGCTGGATGATTTAGGCTGCAGATATTATATTTTCATCGGTTATCCGACCGCATATATCAAACTTCAGGAGTTTGTGCAGTCGCGCTCGCGTTATTTCATCTGCATGAACAATGACGCATCGCCGCGACGGGTCGAAACCGACATCAACGGAGCGTATATCCAATATATGATGGATTTTATCGATCAGGGGATCACCAATTTCCGGATTTTTCAAGACAGTATGGATGAAAATGTGCTGCCGCTGTCACGCGTTCAGGAAAAGTACCGGGCTCTGGTCGCCGGAAACATAGTACGTTCGCCGCGCCGTAAAGTACTGTCAGAAAATCCGGATCAAGAATTTTTCCTGCACGGCTACACTCTGATGAAAAATGAGATCAGCCGCAATCCCGGATTGCAGGGAGGAATTTTTGTATCGGATTATCACGCGTTCGGAGCAGCAAAATTTTTGCAGGAACAAAATATAACCGGGGTAAAACTGTGCGGCATGAATTGCTCCATTGCCGCCGCATACGCATTTTATCCGGTGACGACGACCAAATTTGATATGAATAAATGCGCAAAATTGCTGCTGGACAATATGTGCGGAACGGATGATGTGGAAATCTTCCTGCATGGAGAGATTATAAATTTCAATGTAAAAAAAGAAGGAATAACAGTATGAAAAATAACAGAATGCATTTGTCTGCAAAACCGGCAATACAATACAACTGCACCAGATCAGCGTTCACGCTGATCGAACTTCTGGTGGTCACCTCACAACTCTGCCGTGATTTTTTCAAACGCTTTATTTGTACGGATCAGTACGGATGTGTACGGAAACATACGGAGAGTGCCGCTCACAAAAATACGCCGCATCATACTTGCAAAGCAAGTGCTTCATGTTTGCCGCAGGCAAACGCTTCATGCAGCAACGCTGCGCATCACACAGCGGAGCTGTGCTTCATTCGATCAGCGTTCACGCTGATCGAGCTATTGGTGGTCGTCGCGATAATCGCGATACTTGCTTCGATTCTGCTGCCGGCTCTCAACTCCGCCCGTGAACGCGGTATGCAGTCGTCATGCACTAACAATATAAAACAGCTCGGCGTCGCGCACAATATGTATTGCGACGACAACGACGGCTACACAGCCGCATATACCCAAACGGCCCAGGGGTCACCGAAACTTGAACCGACCTGGGTGGATATGTTCTGGACCTATACCAATAGTTCCAAAGAGGTCTATGAGTGTCCGTCAATGCCGTCTTTGCTGCCGGAGAAAACCAAAAATCAGCCGAGCTACGGCTACTGTGATAAAGACAATTATCCGCGCCACAATCCGAAAGGCCGTACGGGGGACTACGGGGTAAATATTTCCCAAACCAGCAGACTGCATATTTTCGGCAACAGTCATTTGTTTGTCTACCGGAAAATGACTTTGTTCAATAACACCTCCGGGGTAATGCTTCTTGCCGATTCCCGTGGTACAATCGATACCGGTTTTACAGTCCGGCGCAACGGCGATACCCTTTATTCTCTGGAACCTACCCATGCAAAAGGCAGTAATATGGCATTCTTTGACGGACACGCAGGTCACAAAACCAGAACCGAATTGGAAAACATTCCGCTGTCACCGAATGGAACATTATGGCATGGCGATATTCATTAATAAACAGGATAGAGATAATGAAAGAAGTAAGACTTGGAATAATCGGCGTCAACGGCAGAGGATGTTTGTGGCGGTACTGGCATAATCCGGCAGAGGGTGTCACTGTCGCCGCCGGAGCGGATATTTCACAGGATTCCATCGACAAATTCCTTTCCCGATGCAATCCGGAGGCATTTGTAACCAAAGATTATCGTGATTTGCTTACCAGAGACGATTTGGACGGTATTGTGGTTGCCACTCCGGATTATCTGCACGGCGAAATGGTCGTAGCAGCTCTTGACGCCGGAAAATTCGTCTATTGTGAAAAACCGCTGGCGGTCACTGTCGAAGAGTGCCACGCCATCCGCGAAGCCGCCGAACGCCATCCGGGAAAACTGATGATCGGCTTCAATATGCGTTATATGCCGTTTGTGCGCAAAATGAAAGAGTTGGTCGATGCCGGAGAGATCGGCGAGATCAAAGCGGTTTGGGTGCGCCATTTTGTCGGGATGGGCAGCATCTATTATTTCCACGACTGGCACGCGGATAAAAAGAATGTCGGCAGCTTGCTTCTGCAGAAAGGTTCGCATGATATCGACGTTATCCACTTCATTACCGGTCACCATACGGTAAAAGCCTCGGCATTTGGCGGACTGGAGATATTCGGAGGGGATAAAGACAATAAACTTGCCTGTCCTGATTGCGAATTGAAAGACACTTGCATTGAGTCCCAAATGCCGGCAATGAATACCGATGCAAAACCGGAACGCAAATACTGCGTTTACCGCAAAGAGGTCAATGTACCGGATAATTACACCTGTATGTTTTTGCTGGACAACGGCATCCCAGTATCATACAATGAGTGCCATTTTACACCGGATTACCACCGCAACTACACTTTTATCGGCACGAAAGGCCGTATAGAAAACAGTGAAATCGAAAGTACGGTCAAGCTTTGGAAACGCGGTCACGGCCGTAACGATCAGCCGACAGCAGTCTTTGATATGCTCAACGGTCTGACCAGAGATCAGCTGGAAATCGGTCACGGCGGAGCTGATCCGCAGATTTGTGCCGAATTTATCCGGCTCATCCGCAATGAAATCAGTGAACCGTCTGTTCCGCCGGAAGCCGGTTGGAACGCCGCACTTGCCGGATTGGCGGCGCAGTATTCTCTGGAACACGGCGGCATGGTCGTGGATGTAAAGTGAACAACTCATGTTTTCAATGCGGCATGAACTCCGCTGTACATCCCGTAAATTTGAGCGGCAAAGTAACTTTTCATCTTCATATTCTATAAAATACACCACAAATGCATTTTTTTCCACATTTTCCGCTTGAAATAATTAAAATCCGGATGTATATTAGGTAACATGATCGGGATATAGCGCAGCCTGGTTTAGCGCGTTTGTCTGGGGGACAAAAGGTCGGGAGTTCGAATCTCCCTATCCCGACCATTTTTTTTGCAAAAAAATGGTCAACGAAGACGCAAGTCTTCACTTCTCTGCGCGAAGCGCAACTTCACTCAAAAGGCGCAGCCTTTTCTTCACATCTTCACCAAACTCCAGAAGCCTTG
>SUWK01000013.1 GCA_015061525.1 Lentisphaerota bacterium | reverse complement strand
GGAAGAACCCAATGACCCGCAACAGTCACGGGAAGGCTCTTGAGGGAGGGGAGTTTGAGGGGAGGGAAACGAAGTGTCCCGCCCCTCTCCGCTTTCTTTCGCAAGAAAGAAAGCTTGGCAAAGAAAGTGAACTGTCGCGCCCGCTTTCTTTCGCGAGAAAGAAAGCTTGCAAAGAAAGCGGATTGTCGCGCCGCTCCGCTGTCGCGGCTTGATCGACGCTTTTGAAAAAAGCTTTGCAAAAAACTCAGTGGAGTAACATCCGCGTGAATGTTTCTTTCGCAAGAAAGAAAGTTTTGCAAAAAAACTCAATAGAGTAACACCCTCCAGAACTTATGTACGCAATATGTTATCAATCTGTACCGGGAACAGAGCATTTTTTTTTCAGGCAGTTGAGTTCGGAAAATCCACCAAAAACAGCAGGTACAAAGGAAAATCCTTTGCACCTGTTTTGATTTTGTCTTACCGCAGATAACCGAAATCCCCTGCCGGAGAATTCCGGAAAGACGGTTATTTTTTCTGCCTTTCTTCGATCTCTTCAAAAGCCTTTTTATCGGCAAGAGAAACGTTGCCCTCCACTCTGCCGTCATCGAGAATATTCACTTCGCTTCTGGCTTTGAGGTCGCGGAAAAGCTGCCGCAGATCGTTGATCCCGCCGACGGCGAACCACACGGTCGTCAACGCCGCCACGATCCCCGGGATGATCATATAAGTTACGAGAAAGTAGTTGCTCCAGAACTTCATGCTGAGCGGAACAAATGGTCTGATGATCAATACCACCACGAATATCAGAATGAATTTATAGACGATCGAGTAGGAGAATAATCCCCAGGCTATCCATTTATCTCCGGTCGTGTATTCCGGGGTGATCCCCACCAATTTACTGATAACTCCTTTGAAACTCCAGCCGGTTTTGATTTTTTTCTCACCGTTGATGGCGTAAATTCCCCGGTGCAGCATCCGGTCAAGATTGAATTTTTCCTTGCCGATGTTGGTCAGGTACGAAATGAGGCAATACAGTGCCAGCGTGATTACCATAGTCATGAAGTAAAGTTCATAACTGTTGATCGGACATTTTGCCGGGTTCATTTCCCAGACGATATAAGGATTGAACGGTTTGGAAACGGCTGTCAGAAAATTACCGACACTTTCCACAAGTCCATGTCTTTCCAGATACGGGTAGATCAGATCCGCCCATTTGCGCTGCAGAAAAATACTGTTGAAACCGAGGAACATACCGGTAAGCAGTGAACTCCACGCTCCGTAAGTATTGCCGAAACGGCTGTACAAGCCGAAGATCATTACCGGACCGCAGCCGCCCAGCCACATCGTACACATCAATGTGACAAACAAATTTATGTAGTCCAACTGTGCCATGAAAAACGAACCGAAAAAGAAAAATATTCCGATACCCACTGATACCCAGCGGATCATCATCATGTGACCTTCCGGAGTGAAAGGTTTTTTACGCAACGGCAGAACCACGTCCTGGGCGATAGTGGTTGCCGCGCTGTAGATCCGGGTATCGTCGGTGGAAACCATTGCCATGATCATCATCAGCAGAAAGAGTCCCAACATTCCCGGCGGCAGAATGTGACGGATCGACACCGCCATCATCATCTGATGATAGAGCGTGCGGAATTGCTGATAAAGTTTACTGCCTTGATTATCCGGGGCATTTTTCAGTTCCTCTTTCGCTGTATCAAGGTACGGAGTGTCAAGATTGTTCTTCTCTGACAGCGGAGTATCTTTGCCCGTGATGTGGTTGTGTTTGGGAATATTATTGACTGCCGAGATAAGATTTTCCCGGATCTCATCTGTCGGGGATATCTGTCTGGCCACCTGGGTACTCAAATCGGCACGGATGGCTTTGGATTTATCCGCATAGTTGACATGGTTCATCACGGTCAGGATGACGATGGCCACCAGAACGTAAAACAATATATTCAGCGCGCTGCGCCAGTCACCGAGCAGACCTGCCATTTTCTGCTCATGCGGTGAACGTGCACGGCTGCCTTCTCCGGTGACCCAGCTCCCGCGCTGCAGAATTGTCCCGAATATTGTAACCCCGAGGAAGAAGAAGTTGAAATCACGCAGTTCTCTCATATCGTAGGGATCAAGAAAACTTTCCCCCGGAACCCGGTCTGCCATGACCGGGGAAATCTCCTGAAACCAGTCAAATTGGGTCAGACAGAATACCACAAAAGTTACCAGCAGCGGATAGAAGAGCAGCCCTTGCAAGGTATCGGTCACGGTTATTCCAAGATCTCCGCTGATCCAGATGATGCTTATTGCCATGATCAGACTGACGATGATCAAAGTTCCGAAGGTGTTGAATTCAATACCGCAGACTTTGAAGTGTCCGGGCAAATCAAGTGCATAAATGAAAAAACGTGCCGCGATAGCCGGCATGATCATGTTGGCGAGCATCTCTGACAAACTGCGTAAGCCGGCTGCGAAAATACGGAATTTGCGGCTGTAGCGCATCTCCAGAAACTGTCCTACGCTCATCGCTTTGGTTTCCCGGAAACGGTAACTGAAAAATCCGGTCAATCCCATTACCACTGATATCGGCAGAACCAGACTCTGCCAGAAACCGAGGGCAAATCCGGTTTTGTAGTGGACTTCAACATACGCTACGATACCTATGACGGATAAACTTGTCGCTACTCCGGCTACGCTCATTACATATCTGCCGCAAAGCCGTCCGGCGGCAATGAAATCCACCACGCTGCGGATATATCTCCGGCAGTAAAACGCCATAAAATACACGAATGCCAACGGTATGATAAGTACCAGATAATCGATCCACGAAAGCATAAAATTCCTTCCTTCAATATTTGAGACAGAGATACCTTGATTCCGGATGCAAATATTCCGGGGGTAAAATAAATATACTCCTTAAAAATATATTTCGGATGGAAAAAAGTTGTATTCAGGATGTCAAAAAATTGCCTGCGCTGCAGAAATTATTTTTTCGAAGCGAACTGTATAAGCTGCCACCAGTCAAATGCGGCAATGCCGTGTCCTTCGCTGCGGCGGTAGTAGCCCAGGTATTCTCCAATGGCAGAGGTTTCAAAGTCTGCCGGGTAGGGAACATCCGGGAAACCGGGTTTACCGCACACTTCCCATGCACAGGAGGCGGCTTTGCAGACAAGGTATTCTCCCTCGGTATCGAACCACTGATTGTCAAAACCGGCGATCAGCAGTTTTCGCGGAGCGATCGCCGCTGCCAGCAAATGCTGGTCAAAATTGAGCAGTTTTGCCGGATTACGTTGATATTTGCTGTAAGCTTTGCAGTACCAGTGGGTGAACATCTTTACTTCCGTTGCGATGTTTTCCCCGAAGTCGCGTTTGGCGAGGGTGAGTCCTCCCCCGCCGCACTGAACCGGCACACAAATTGCAAAGCGTTCATCCCGGGCGGCGGCGATGGCGGCGGCTTTTCCCAGGCGTGAACAGCCGGTAACGATAACTTTTTCAGCATCCAGTTCCGGAAGTTTTTCAACCAGATCGACTCCGCGTGAAAGTGCCCATGCCCATGCTCCCAGAGCTGTAGGATTATCGGTACGTGACTCATCGCGCTTGCCCCACAATTCAAAAACTCCGGTATAGGCAAAATTATTCTGACGGTAACGTTCTTCCTTTGTGTAGGGATCGGGATCAGGGTCAGGGGACACTTCACAGTAGCTTGCTGTTACGACTGCGAACCCGGCAGAGAGCAGAATTCCGATCGGCATGACGGTATCGTGATTGGGGTCGCACATTACCCCGCGGGTTTCCGGCAGTTCAAAACTGTGGGTGGCACGGTTCCACATTTTCGGAGACAATACTTCTGTATCAGGGATGAGTTCCCGGTTGCCGCGGTAGTTGAGAAAGAGGATCGGCGGAACCGGTTTAGCCGCATGGCGGGGACGCAGGACGAGCCAGTTGATACAGGGACCGCTTTTGTCGGCTTTGAAATACATCTGATATTGGGAGCGGACGGCGAATCCGGCGAGGGCGTCGCCCTTTTCTTCAACTTTTTCCACGATTACAGTTTCCGGTCTCGGCGGTTCCTGACCGAACATTTCGGAAGCAAAAATGCCGAGGATCTCTTTGCGCCGTTCACTCCATTCGGCGGCGTTGGTTACTTTTCTGCCGTCAAGGAAAGTCAGCGGATCTTCCAGAGTGTACGGAGCGATTTTTTCCGGATCATAATTGGGTTCAAAGTAGTTTTCCCGGATGTCGGGGATGTTGTTGCCCATAGTAAAATTTCCCTGTATTGAAATCATGTTGAAACGCGATGGTAAAATGTAGTGCCGCAAGTATGCTTTTTCAAGCAGAAATACTCTCTTTTAGGTAAAATGTTTCCCCGGGTATTTCTGCTGCAGTTGAAGATGGTGAAAACGTCTTACTCTCTGTCAAAAAGTATTATCCCGATATCATCTTCACCGGCTCCCTGTTCATCTTTGCCGTTGCTGCCTGCCGAATAGAGCCGTATTCCGTGAGAAGGAGTTTCATTTATGCCGTATTTGAATGTCCCATTGTATATCAGCAGATTTTTTCCGGTATACGGATCAATGATCTGCGGAGCTTTGCCGTTTTCCAGATAATCAAGTGCGGCGGCGGTGGCGCGGACTCTGCATAAAATATTGAACAAAGGCTTTTTATGCAGTCGGAGATTTATTGCCGGATCGAGGAATTTCAATGCTTCCGGAGAAAACAGATTTTCCGCTTTGCCGGTCATATACGGATCGTTTTTGAGTTCTTCCAATGCGCGGCAGTAAAATTTGCCGCTCGTGATCTTGTCTTCAACGATGATCCTGGCAATAAAGTAAAGTATGATACCGTCATCGCGCTTGAGGATCGACGTGAATTTGCCCTTTATCATCAGGTCGGCAAGATCAAAAGCATAGGCACAATCCATTAAAACTGCATGATAAAACTCCCGCAGAGCAGTTTTTTCATCATCTGCGGTCAATTTCCGGGCGCGCTGTAAAAGTTCCGGAGTAAGTTTTCCCTGCTTTTTTGCCTGATAAAGCACATTGCATAGTGCCTGATCAAGTATTGCCCGGATGCCGGAGTTCACCATATAGTGCAGCTGTGAGCTGGGGTTTACCAGCAGTTGACGGCTTTTGACAAACTCATTGATCGCGGCGGTATAATCTTCCCGGTCAACAGCGGCAGCGATTTTTACGGCATAAATTTCTGCGGCACTCCGGAAACTTCTGCCGAAACTGAAGGTTTGGTCGGCAAGCAGTTCGCCGGGGACAGGAGCAGGGAAGAGGTCGCGCGGATTTTGCAGGAATTTTTCCATCAGTTCAAGAGAGGAAGCATTATTCTGCAGAAATTCTTGCCGCAGTCTGACTGCGTTCCGGGTTGATTTTTCAAACTCTGCACCTTCGGGCAGTTCATCGGATAATTTTGAGATGTTTTTCTGCCACCTTTGAGCGATTTGCGGATCCGGACGGTGTCCGTCATTGTACCGGCGGCAGTAGATCTCTGCCGAGTAGGGGATTTGATATTTTTCCAGTTCCGCAGTAAGTTTCTGCCATTTCAAAAGAACTTCATCATAAGAGTGTTTTCCGGCTCTGCGGTCAAACTCCTGCAATTCGGGGGACAATCTGGTCAAATTCCATGTCCAGTTGACTTTTTCCGGTATTTCTTTCCCATCGGCAAAGCAGAGTTTGCCGTTGCGGACAAGGAATTTGTATCCGGGGAAAATGCTGCCGTTTTCCGGTGTGAATACGCATTGAATGCTCTTTTCTGCGGTATTCAATTCCGGCCTGCCTCCGGCGATCAGTTGGGAATATACCGGATCCCGGTGAAATTTACCGTCTGCCGGATTGAAAAGCAGAACATCAAACAGTATGCCGCAATCAATACGTTTGACTTCCCGCAGTTTATCCGGATGACCGTCAAAGTTGATATCCATAGTCAACTCTTCTGCGTGGAGCGTGGCGAATATTGTCAACAGTAAAATAATTTTTCTCATCTGACTTACCTCATGCTGCTGCAATACTATAGCATTGAAATCTGGGAAATGCAATTTTTCCGGGTTGAAAAAACGCTGTGTCCGCTTATATTTTCCGGTAGAGAGGAGATTTTTTTATGAGGTTTTTCAAATGGTTGTTTCTGCCGTTTCTGCTGACGGCTGCCAGCTGCAGGTCAACTGTACCGGCAATTCCGGCGGTTTCCGGCTTTGAGGTTGATAAATATCTGGGTAAATGGTACGAAATCTGCCGTCTGCCCAATTGGTTTGAAAAGGATATGAGAGGAGTTTCTGCCGAATATTTCCGGTCTCCGGATGGTTCACTGCGGGTGATCAACCGGGGATTGAAAAATGGTATTCCCAAGTCTGTCAACGGCTTTATCCGCTTTGCCGGGAGCGGCAGTACCGGAGAATTGCAAGTTTCATTTTTCCGTCCGTTTTATGCTGATTACCGGATAATCAAACTTGCTCCGGACTACCGGTACAGCGTGGTGACTTCACAGGATGGCACGTTATTGTGGGTTTTGTCCCGTACTGTACAGCTCGAGGCAAGCGATCAGGCGGAGATCATGGATTTTCTGCGCAAACATGCCTTCCCGGTGGAAAATTTGATTCCCGGTCAGTAAGTTCATGATTGCCGCACATATACTGTTATTTTTCCGTAACTGTTACTTTTCAGGGGTGGTCTGCTTGAAAAGTTTGCGCATACCGGCAGGAGTGATGTTGAATTTTTTGGTAAAGACCCGTTCAAAGTGCGAACGGTCAACGAAACCGGTCTCTTCGGCGATCTGCGCTATGGAGCGTTCCGGATCCTGCAGCAGATGCTGGGCGACATCCAGTCGGCGCAGCAGCATATAATGAGTGGGGGAAACAGAGGTTTGTTCTTTAAATAAATGGATAAAACGGCTTTCCGAAATATTGAGTATCTTTGCAAGTTTTCCGGAAGTATACTCTCCGGGACTGGCAGAATCGATCAGCTTCAACGCTTTATCTATTCTGGGATCGATCGCCTGATGCGGTGACGGCAGCAGATGTTCAGGAGGGATCTTCAACAGTAATTGATAGATGAATGAGTACATGCTCAGGGTGAATTTCTGCCGGTCTTTGCCGTGATGACGTAAAACATCTTCAGCAATAACAGCGGGATAGATCAATTCACTGCGTTTGACATTATCAAAGGGGGAACCGGCTGAAAATTCTATGAAATTATGGGTGAATGGCTTTCGGGTTTCTGCTGAAATCAGAGTGAACGGCGGGATCAAAACGAGTTTGTCCGGAGTCATTTCTACTTGGTGATCAGTGAAATGCAAAAATGCTCCCGGGGTGTTGTTCCAGTAGATAAGAAAGAATTTCGACAGGCGGTTTTCCAAATTCCACTGTGGCACCCAGAGGTTGATATTATATTTGATCACCAGAATATCCGGTGGGGGTAGAATCCGGTCCGGTAAGTGGTTCGCAGCAATATTATACATATTTTCAGCCGTTACATATCTATGATTTTTTTTGTCAGCAAGTATAATATAAGCAGAGCAAGTTGATATTGCAAGTAGAACTTTAACCAAACAAAGGAGATTGCGGATGAAAAAGAGTAAAATTTTTCAGTTATTACTGCTGTGCAGTGTCAGCAGTACGCTTTTTGCCGCAGAATTGTATCAGATGCCGCGCAAAAAGATCATTGAGTTGAGTTGGAGTATGCCGACTTCCGACCGGTTGGTGAAAAATCCTGATCTTTACGATAATTCGCCTTTGGACGGAATCTCTGTTATTCTGCACGAGCCCCGTTTCAAAGTTCGTGACGATACACTGTTTTCTGCCCGCAAATGGCAGTATGAGTGGCTGAAACCGGCAATCGGTGATTTGAAAAAGATTAAATTCAAAAATTTGACTGACAACTTTCTTTACGCCGGTATCCAGCCGGGAGATGTTGACTGGTTCAATGATGAACATTGGGCGGGAGTATGCAACAATATCGGTCTGCTTGCCCGGGCGGCGAAGGAGATCGGATTCAAAGGCATTCTGCTCGACCTTGAAGAGTATAAGACCAAATTGTGGCAGAATACTGCTGTTCCCGGCAAAAGCCGTGCCGAGATTAATGCGAAAGTCCGTCAGCGCGGACGTGAGTACGGCAACGCGATCTTCAAAGAATATCCCGATATCAATATTATAGCCATCTGGTGGCTTTCGCTGGTTCGCAATTACCGCAGCGATCCGGCAGGTGCGCAAAGTCTGCTCGGTCCCTTTATCAACGGTATCTACGATGTGATCACACCTGCGGCGGTCATTCATGAGGGACAGGAAAAAGATGGCTATCTGGCGAAAAACGAGGATGATTTCAAGCATTTGCGTTTGGATTTCGAGTATGTGTTTCCCCATTTTCTTGCTCCGGAAAATATCAATAAATTCAAACTTCAGACCCGTTTGGCAGCCCCCATTTATATGGATGCGATAGTAAGGGGAGAGTCTTTCTGGTGGGGCAAATGTCTCTATCCTGAACTGGGCAAAATGGGTGCATTGAATTTCTACGCCAGAAATTTGGCTTATGCGATGCAGTATTCCGATGAATATGTGTGGCTCTACAGTGAACGGGTTGCATGGTGGAAGGTCGATTACCGTCCGGATAATCCGCCGGAACTTGAAAAAGTTTATCCCGGCATCAATGAGATCACCCGCAATGCCGCTGATCCGTTGAAACTTGCCAGAATAATGCGGAAGAAAAATCCGGCAAAGTCCGTTGTCCGCAATGGAGATTTTCAACAGGCAAATGACGGTAAAAATATTCCGCACTGGTGGTTCTATCACGATGATCCGGCGAGCAGCAAGGCGTTTTTGAAATCACGCAAGGATGGACTTCTGATCGGCAATATGATCCAGGGTGACTGTATTGTGCAGCAGGTCAAAGTCGCTCCGGAAAGAGAGTACATTTTCAAAATACGCGGCAAAATCGCTGCCGGCAAAGAAAGTAATCCTGTCGTGCGTATCGGCGGCACGTGGCAGAGTGCCGACGGCAATTATCCGCTGGGGTTCCATCGTCAGGTGATGATTTTTATCGACAAGTTTGCTGCGGACGGCTCTTTTGAATACGAGCAGCTGATCTCTTCACCGCACAACGCCGGGACGATGCAGCTGACAGTCGGATTCTATCATCCGAAAAAGGAGCAGAGTCTGCTTATCGAAAAAATCGAGATGCTGCCGGTATTGTATAAATCCGGCAAATGAGTTTTTGATCAAAAAAAGGAGTTGAAAAGAATGAAAAGGCACAGTACATTAAAAAGCAGTCAGCTATTCAATTTTATCAGCAGGAAATTTACTTTGATCGAATTATTGGTTGTCACCTCACAACTCTGCCGTGATTTTTTCAAACGCTTTATTTGTACGGATCAGTACGGATGTGTACGGAAACATACGGAGAGTGCCGCTCACAAAAATACGCCGCATCATACTTGCAAAGCAAGTGCTTTATGTTTGCCGCAGGCAAACGCTTCATGCAGCAACGCTGCGTTTCACACGGCGGAGCATGATTTATCATCAAAAAGTATCCCGCTTTTTTTGAAAGAGAAAGGGGGCGCGGGGGAAAAGGAAAACTTTTTTTCCCGTGAAAAAAAGTTTTCCTTGTCCCCCGCACACTCATTTACCTTGATCGAATTGCTGGTGGTCATCGCCATTATTGCGATTCTGGCTGCAATTCTGCTTCCGGCACTCAACTCTGCCCGTGAACGCGGGCGCAGTGCCAGCTGTGTCAACAATATGAAACAGTTGGGCTTGGCAAATGCCCAGTATTTGAACGATTGCGATTACTATGTCCACAGCAGTTACTATGGCTGGGCACCGAAATTGCTGCCTTATCTTGGGTACAGCAGTGCGCAAGGCAAGGCGGGAACAGGGGAATCGCTGTTTTACAAAACTGCAGAAGTGCCGATGTTCCAGTGTCCGAGTGCTTCCAATCCGGCTGGCAAAGGCGAATATACCGGCGGCAAAGACGGCATGAGCTATATCGCCAATATCACGGTGGTCGCCAAAACTGCACCCACATTCAATGCCAATTTGTATAAAGAGGGCAGCTGCAAGGGTTCGGCGATCAACAAAGCCAGCAGCACGATCCTGTTTACGGAACACGTTGACGGTGATACATATTACGCTTTTGCCGATTATGTTTGTTATTACCGTTTGGGTTATCGTCATCCTTCCGGAGGCAATCCCGGACCCTATGCTGGTGAAGCGGATATTCCGGCATCGGCAGGTATCAATGTCACCACATGTGACGGTTCGGTTCAGACCCGGCACGGCAATATCATGCTGATCAATGGCGACAACACCTTCGGTGTCGGTCACAATGTGGAGAATTGGGCTGAATTTTAAGGTCAAGGTTAAGGATAGTTTATCATGGCATTGCAAATGGCAAATGTGCCGGATCGGGCACACAGTGAATTGACGTTCAACAAACTTTACGGCGATGATCCGGGGATGCACGATATTGTGTCTCCGGTGGAGGCGGCGGAGTACACCGCCGGTGATCCCCGCAGTTTTTACTGTTTCGGTATTCCCCGGGAATATCCGGTGGTGCGCTTTGATCTGCCGTCAAAAAGTATGCTCAACGGCAGTGCCGGAAAACTTGATGCCCTTGAATTGACCGGACAGCCCGGAGAAGATCTGGTTTTTCAAATCGCGGTCTGGGCTCCGGAAACTGCGCTGGGGGATCTGCGGATAGATACGACTGATTTCCCGCTGCCGGTACGGATATTTCTGCAGAATGCAAATGAGCGGATAAATCTGCTTGCCGGCACTATCCAGGTGTTCTGGTGCATGGTGCATCTGCCGGAAAGGGAGACGGAATTTACCGGTAAATTCACCGTTTCAGCAGAAAATGAAGAACCGCAGACCGTTACCTGCCATTTGCAGGTTTCCGGAGCAGTGCTTTCTGACGGTGGGGAATCCGATGATTTCCGTCTGGCGCGGCTGAAGTGGCTGGAATCCGATGTCGGTATTTCCCATGAGGTTCCGGAGCCGTTTGTGCCGCTGCGCCGGGAGGAAAGAAAAATTTTCCTGCTGGGCAGAACCTTGACCCTCTCTGAAACAGGCTTGCCGGAACATGCCGAAAGTTTCTTCGCCGGAAGCAATGAATATCTGGGTGATAAGGCATATGATCTTATTTCCGAACCTTTCCGTTTTGCCGGAAATAACGGGGCGTTTGATAAAATTGAAAAAACATACTGCAGTTTTACTGCGGAATATCCGGACCGCATCGAATGGACGGCCGGATGTACTTTTCCGGCAATAAATGCTGAATTGAAGATCAATGGTGCTGTTGAATACGACGGTTTTGCCGCATTTGATTGTGAAATGTTTTTCCGTGATGAGCTGGAAACGGATGATATCCGTCTGGAATTTGCCGCACCGGGAAAATATTTTGCCGGTTTGAACCGCCACGGCAGCAAAGTGCCGGAAAAATTCTGCTGGTACTGGGATGGCAACCGGGGGCAGGATGCCTTTTTCCTCAGTGACCTCAATGGCGGTATCCGGCTGCGGCTGAGAGATAAAAAGAGCATTACTCCATTGACCAACTGTTATTATCTTTTTTCCAAACTGATTCCGCCGGAAGCATGGCACAATGCCGGCAAAGGCGGTATCCGTTTGCGCCGCAAAGATGAAAATAATGCGGTAACACTCTTTTCCGGCAGCAGGAATATCGCCGCCGGGAGCAAACTGGATTTCGGCTTTGAATTGCAGTTGACTCCGGTAAAACTGACCGAACCGGCACGGCATTTGCGCCAGAGGTTCTATCAGCCCTATATGCACGATCTGGAAAAGCCGCTGGAGGAAACTTTCACTCCGGAGTTTTTTGCCCGGCTGCGTTCAGAGGGGGTGGAGGTGATCAATATCCACCATGCTTTGAGAGAAAATCCTTTTATCAATTATCCTTTCTGTGATATTTCTCTTGAACATCTGCAGAAATTTGTGGATGTCGCGCATAAAGAAAATTTGAAAGTGTGTCTGTACTATACGACCAGAGAGTTGTCGCTGCATGTGCCGGAATTCTGGGCATTGGCGTCTTTGCGTGGTAAAATCCTCTATCCCGGTCCCGGCAGGGAGGCACGTCCGGTAACTGCCCCGATGGGGGCGCATCCGTATATCCAGGAAAACTGCCGGTTCGGTTATATTTCTGCATGGGCAGAGGCGGTGAAAGAGGGTCCGTGCGCCGGGCAACTGGACTTGGCGATGGAAACCACCCCCGGAAGAATGCTGGACAACTATTACTCCGAGGGTTTGAGATATTTGCTGGAAAGGTGTCCGATCGACGGATTGTATCTGGATGATACTGCTACATCACGCGAAGGATTCCGGCGGGTGATCAAAATTTTCCGCGATATCCGCAAATGTGACCCGATATTGAATTTGCACTCCTGGAATCCATATAACCCGGTGCGCCCGAATTACGGCAATATTTCTCCGGTGATCCGGGATATGCATATCTATCCGTTCATATCATCGCTGTGGATCGGTGAATCCTTTGACTACGAATGGGGAACGCCGGAATTTTATCTGACGGAGATCTCCGGATTGCCTTACGGACTGATGAGTGAGATGCTCTATAAGGGCGGCAATCCGTGGCGGGGAATGCTCTTTGCCATGACCGGGCGTTACGGTTGGCTCGCTGATCCGCGTCCTTTGTGGAAGATGTTTGAGATGTTCGGATTGTCCGATGCCCGGATGGTGACTTTCTGCGATCGGGATCCGGCGGTGAAAACCTCTGTTCCGTCTGTAAAAGCAACTGTATTCATTCATCCGGATGGCAAAGTGCTGTTGGCGGCGGCATCATGGAGCAGTAAAGTCGAAAAAGTCCGCTTTGAGTTTGATCCGGAACAATTACCGGAAAATCTGCGGCACTTTACCGGATTTACTGCAGTGCCGGTTGACGGGCTTCAGGAAAAGGCGGTTTATGCCGCCGGTGATGCGATCCCGGTAGCTCCCGGCAAAGGGGTATGGCTGATGTTGGAGAAGTAAAGAAATGGCGCATTGTTTTTCATTTCCGCTTTCCCGTCCGCATTGCGGAATACCTTTGGCAAACGGCAACAACGGAGTGCTGGTCTGGGGGGAGAAATCGTTGAGATTCACCGTCAACCGTTCTGATTTCTGGTATCACCGCAACGGTTGCAATATTCCGGCTGAGGTCAGTTATCAACAGGTTTTGACTTGGATAGAAGAGGTCGGCTGCGGCAAGGCTCTCGGCGAAAAATTCAGAAAATTCCCCTGGCCATCCTCAGTGCCGCATCGGATACCGGCGGGTAACTTTGAATTGACTTTCGTTTCCGGGGTTGTCCCGCAGAGGGCGGATTTTGACTTGGATAGTGGTACTCTTACTGTGATTCTGTCCAACCGGAACATTCTGGTGATAGATCTGCTTTGGCAAAGCGGCATTTGCCGTATTGCCGATGAAAGCGGTTCGGTGGATTCATTTCTGTGTCATCCGTCGTGGGAGTATCCGGCGAGCAGGGCGATGCTGGAAAGATGCGGTTATCCGGCTCCTGAAATTTTCCCGGATGGTTGGAGCATTGCACCGCCGGGAGAGGATAAAAAACTTTATTGCCGGATCGTACGGCGGAACAGTGAGTGGTTCATTTGGGCCGGTTATGAAGAAATTACGGTTCTGCCGGATGAAAGTGCCGTGGAAATCAGTCGCGATCAATGGAGAAAATTCCGGAAAAATTTGCCCGAAATCGTTTCCGGAGATAAGTTCTGGGATGATTTTTATAAACTGCATGTCCACAAATTGCTCTCTGCCACACTGCCCGGCGGCTGGGTCGCCGGATTGCAGGGACCGTGGGTGGAGGAGTATCAACCCTGTCCGTGGAGCGGTGATCTGCACTTCAACCTCAATGTGCAGATGATTTACGGCGCACTGTTGCGGATCGGTAAATATGAGTGCATGCTGCCGCTTTTTGACCGGATCGAGTCTCCGGAGTTTCAGGAAAATCTGCGGATGAATGCCAAAAATCTTTTCGGCATTGAAGACGGTTGGTACTTTACACATGCTGTCGATGATTTTGGCGCGCAGTGCGGGGGGATTTCCGCCGGAGCATGTATAGATCCGGCATGTGGCGGCTGGACGATGCTGCTTTATTATGACTACTGGCGTTATACCGGGGATATGGAGTTCCTCGCCCAAAGAGCTTATCCGGCAGTGCAGAAAGTCATGCGCTGTTTTGTGAAGATGCTGGATGAAAATTTCCAGATACCTTTTGCCATTTCCGCCGAATACGGTGCCAGCAATCCGTGGGGGGATCAGGGAGGCCGCAACCCCTCATACCAGTTGGCGATGATCCGTAAATTGGCGGAGATACTGATCGAAATGGCAGCCGCTCTCGGTGAAGTACCGGAAAAAGTCTGGCAGGATATTCCGGAAAAAATGCCCATGTGGAGCGTGGTCGACGGCTTTGACCGTTTCCGCAACCGTATGGAAAAGCGTATTGCCGTCTGGGAGGGACAGGATTTGGAAAACTGCCACCGGCACCACTCCCATCTGGGGTGTGTATGGCCGTTTGAAACGTTTCCGGCTGAACCGGATGAGGAAACTGCCGTATTGCTCAAC
This sequence comes from Lentisphaerota bacterium, assembly GCA_015061525.1. GTDB lineage: Bacteria > Verrucomicrobiota > Lentisphaeria > Victivallales > Victivallaceae > UBA1784. The sequence goes on along the minus strand of SUWK01000013.1, from coordinate 34,007 downwards.
AACACCATTGACCGCTGGATATGTGCCGGTATGGGTGACTGGAGCGAGTGGGCGTTTCTCTGGGCGGTGATATTGGATGCCCGGTTCGGTTTTTCCGGAGCGGCACAGATGCATCTTGAGCTGTTCCGGAAAATATTTGTCAATGAAGGCTTGTGTCCGGTCTACACTCCGCGGGAACGGGGCATTACGATGCACGCCCGCCACAATATCGCTTTGAACCGGGCGGAAAAAGAGGTCATGCAGCTGGACGGCAGTGCCGGATTTATCAGTGCATACACGGATTTATTCGTTCATCAGCATGGAGAGATCGTGGAGCTGCTCAAAGCGGTGCCGGAACAGTGGTGCAAAACATTCAAGGTAAACAATGTACCTTTGCGCGGCGGGTGGAAAATATCTGTAACTCCGGAATCATTCACCCTTTCCGGCGGCAAATCAGGAGCGGTGATCCCGGTGCGCATCGCCGGAGGAAAGATCAAAAATTATTCCAACGGTACATGGCCATTGAAGTGAATCGTCACTTGGGATCGGTCGGGGATTCCGGCCAGAAGTGTTTGGGGTAACGGCTGCGCATTTCGGCGCGGACAAGTTTCCATGACCCCTGCCAGAAACCGGGCAGATCACCGGTGATCTGTACCGGACGCCGTGCCGGAGAAAGCAGTTCCAGACGCAGCGGGATACGTTTTCTGCCGACGGTCGGATGCTGCCTGACCGGGTAAAGTTCCTGAATGATTACTCCGGCACTCGGTTGATCCCCGGAGTAATCGATGGGGAATTTGTGTCCGGATGGAGCAATGAAAAATTCCGGACAGAGCCGGTCAACTTCCGCCAGAGTATTGAAATCAATGGCACTGCGGAAAAGATCAAAGTAGTTGACTTTTTTCAAATCATTGAGCGTGTTTACATTATCCGGAAAATATGCGGCGATTTCCGAGAGAAAGGCGTAAATGTCGGTCAAATCCGGAACTTCATCCATACCGCATGATCCGGCAAAGCGCAGCCGGGCGGCAAGCGCGGAACCGCGTTTGTCATCTGCCGGCGGCAGGGGAATGGCGCGGCGTGCGGCTTCTTTGAGCAAGGCAGGTACGATCGTTTCCCGTGGTACCGGGCAATTGCGGCTGGAGATCGGCAATTTATCCAGGCAGCGTTCCATGAAGGAAACCACTTTTTCCACTGCCGGATCAAAATATGTGGCGCATTTTTCGGTAATGCGTCCGGAGAAAAATTTTTCCAGCGTTGATTGCGCGATCGGCAGAGCCAGACGGATATTGGAATTTGCTCCGGCACTGCCGCTCAGACGGGCAACGGCGAGGAATTCTTCCCGGCGGAGAAAATCATGTTCCTGTAAAACGGCGGCACTGCCGTTGGCAAGCTGGAAGTTTGTACCGTTGTCAGTGCGGTTGCGGGCGATCCACTCCGGAAAAGCGATGGCGATCAGAACGCCCGGATCGCTTTGGGCTGATTCCGGAGCAGGGGGGAACTCTTTCAACAGCCGGTTGATGATCGTCTGCTGGATATGGTAACTGCCGGGATGGCGGAGCATACGGGATACCCGTTCGTGCAGGTCTGCTGAATCAAAACGCAGAAAGTCATCTTTTTCTTCCAGAATGGCGGCGAATTGTGCCGCTGTCCGCCGCAGTTCGGCAGGGGCGAAAATCATCATCGCCGCCAGCCGGGGCGGCAATGGCAGCCCGGCGGCCCGCTTCCCGGCGGCAGTGGGCCGTTTATCATTATCGATAAAGTTGAGCCGGATCAGCACTTCTTCTGCCGCAGAAATTGCCGGTTGCGGCGGTTCATCCATCCAGCGCAAGTTCTCCGGTTGGGCTCCCCAGCAGAGGACACTCAAGAGCAATCCGGAGAGTTCCGAAAGAAGTATTTCCGGAGTCCGGACGGCGGGAAATTGATTAAAAAGGATTTGATTGTAACATCTTACAGCTCTGCCGGGCATTGTTCTGCCTGCCCTGCCGGAGCGTTGGCAGGCAGAGGCTTGAGTGATCCTGCGGGTTTCCAGAAAGGTCATTTGCGCTCCGGGATGCCACTGGGCGCACTTTTCCCAGCCGGAGTCGATCACGCAGTTCACATCGTCGATGGTCAGGCTGCTTTCGGCAACGTTGGTGGCAAGGATGATTTTGCGTATCCCCGGCGGTGCCGGTGCCAGTACGGCACGCTGATCGGCAAGAGAGAGTGAACCGTGCAGGGCAAATGTCCGGAAATTTTTATCCAACGAGTTGTTCAGAATAGCTTTGCATTGTTCTATTTCCTGCATTCCAGGCAGAAACACCAGCATATTCCGGGTGTCGGCAGTCAGATTTTCCAATACAGTTCTGGCAATGAGCCGGGGCATTTCCCGCAGATCATTGCCGATGTCGCGCCACGAGATATCCACCGGAAAAGTCCTGCCGGGAACTGTGATTACCGGTGCCTGAATAAAGGCGGCACTCTTCTGACTGTCCAACGTGGCAGACATTATGACCAGCATAAGATCGTCGCGCAGAGAATCGCAGATATCAAGGGTGAAGGTCAGCGCCAGATCCGCTTCGCAGGAGCGTTCGTGAAATTCATCAAAGATGATGGCACTGACATTTTCCAGAGATGGATCATGCTGCAGCATTTGCAGTAAGATACCGGGAGTGACGCAGAGGATGCCGTTTTTACCGCAGCGGCAGCTTTCGCCGCGGACGGCAAATCCGGTCTTTTCTCCGGCGGCAAATCCGTGGAGTTTTGCCATGCCGTAAGCTGCTGATCTGGCGGCGATACGGCGCGGTTCAACGACGATGGTCATACCGTTGGGGGCAAGTTCATTGACCAACACCGGTACGAGCATGGTTTTTCCTGCCCCGGGTTCGGCGGCAATGACCGCTTTGCCGGTTGATTTCAGGGCATCGGCGATCGGTTCAAGACAGGAAAAAAGCGGCAGCTGCGGGAACTCTTTCATTTGGACTTTTTCCCGGTTGCCAGCGGATGGGCGGTGCTGTAGACTTTTTTCAGGCGTTCAGCACTGACGTGAGTGTAGATCTGAGTGGTGGAAAGATTTTCATGTCCGAGCATTTCCTGAACACTGCGCAGATCGGCTCCGGCATCGAGCAGATGAGTTGCAAAAGAGTGGCGCAGCTTATGCGGAGTGAGATCCGGCGGCAGTCCGGCGGTCAGAAGATAGTTTTTCAAGTTCCGCTGAAATGAGCGCGGAGTTATTCTTGTGCCCTGCTGATTGAGGAACAGGGCACTGATACTGTCACGGCTGCCGCCGGCAGCATTGCGGTAACGCAGATATTCACGCATCGCTTTTTTTGCCGGGGTGCCGAGAACAGCCAGACGCTCTTTTTTGCCTTTGCCGCGGACTTTGACAATACCGCTGGAAATGTCGGCATCACCGTAATTCAGATTGAGAGCTTCGCTGATACGCAAACCGCCGGAGTAGATGGCTTCAATAAGAGCTTTATCTCTGGATCGGGAAAAGAGTGCGCCGCCTGCGGTCCGGACTGTTCCGGCAGCTTCCGCATTGAGCCACCAGGTGTCCACGGCGGCGATCAGTGCATCGACCTGATTGATGGTCATGACTTTAGGTAGAAATTTATCTGATTTGAGCTGCGGGATGTCGTTGAAAGGATTATGTGATACAGTGCCGTTGATCATCAGATAGCGGAAAAATGAGCGCATCGCCGAGAGTTTGCGCTGGATTGAACGTTTGGCATTGCCGCCAGAGTGCAGTTCCATTACAAAGGTACGTGCCTGCTCCCGGTCGACTGTCGGCCACGAATCGAATGAGGCATCGGAGCTGCGGACTTTTACCGCGAACTCCACGATTCCGGAAAAATATGCCGCCACAGTATGCGGGGAGGCATTTTTTTCATTTTCCAGATGACGGATGAAACCGGCAAGCGATTTACCGGTTTTAGATGATTTTTTTTCGTTTTCCATTTGCACCACACACTTTTGTAACGTATATTAAGATACTGTATAATTGTGAAAAAATCAATTGAAAGGAGAATATTTACCATGAATAAATTGTTTTTTGCTCTTTTGGCGGCAGCTTCAGTCGCTGCCGGAGCTGCGGAAACTGCTGCCGTTTCCGGTACGGTCAATGCTGATTTGCTCAACTTGCGTTTGGGGCCGGGACTTCAGAATCCGGTAGTCGGGAAGATCGCTGACAAGACGGAAGTGAAGATCTACCGGGTGGTCAATAACTGGGTGGAGATCGGTGCGCCGGAAAATCTCTCCGTTTACGTTTCTGAAGCACGTATCGGTAAAGACGGAGTGCTTTCCGGTGAGCTGAATATGCGGACTGCGATGAGTGTCAAGGCTCCCTGTCTGGGAACTCTGCCCAAAGGGACGGTGGTGAGAAAGATGGATGAGCGGCGCAACGGCTGGGTGCGTATCGCAGTTCCGGAATCTGCCGGTGTCAGAGTGTACGCGGCGGCGTTTCTGGTGAAATATGATCCGTCAAAATTTGATGAAAACGGCAATGTCATCGTGCCTGGAGCAGAGAAAACGGAGAAAGCTGCCGCCGCAGAAACTCCGGCTCCGGTGAAAGAGAAAGCTGCTGCCGCAGAAACTCCGGCTCCGGTGAAAGAGAAAACTGCCGCCGCAGAAACTCCGGCTCCGGTAAAAGAGAAAGCTGCCGCCGCAGAAACTCCGGCTCCGGTGAAAGAGAAAGCTGCCGCCGCAGAGACACCCGCACCAGCCAAAGAGGAAAAAGCCGCACCTGCGGTTAATGATGATGTAACGTTGGAAGGTATCCTTACCAAATGGAAGTTCGGAACGACGAAAGAAACTTCTTATGTTCTGCTTTCAGCACCCAACGGATTCAATCTCGGATTTGTTTTTGCCGATGATCCGGCACTGTTGAGTGCCAATGAAAACAAAAAGGTCAAAGTTTCCGGGAAATATACCGGTCGTTTCGGAAATAATGGTGCCGTGATAGTAAAAGTTGCTTCAATTACGGTATTATAAGATATAAAAATGATATTTTATCACCGCCCGGGGTTGAAAAAACACTTTTGGCGGTGTAATGTTATATAATTGGAAACAGTAACTAACACCTAATGGAAAGGTCAGGAAGTTGGAAAACAAGGAAGATTTTAAAAGAACAGACGACCGCGCACGTCTGCTGACGAAGCTGTCAGTGATCGGCGGTATCGGTTCTCTGGTGCTGTTGGCAGCGGTATTGATACTGTCTGCCAAACGCGGCGGTGATATGCTTGGATTGGCGGCGGTACCTTACGCAGTATCGCTGTTTTTCTCGGTAATGGCACTGATTTACGGCATTTTGTACGGAGCTGTCCAGCGCGAAGATGAGGAAAAGCGGCTGCTTGCCAAACGAATGGAGAGCCGTGCGTTGAATGTTGATGAGGATGTCCGTTTCACTGCCGGCAGAAGTTTCAGCAATTTCACCCGTTTTGCTCCGTTTGTCATCGCCGTGATCGCGGTGGTGATCATCGGTCTGATGTTGTGGCGCAGCGTCAGCATGTGGAACTTGCGCGAGGGGGCCCCGGTGACAATGAGCGGTTCTCCGGTGCATACCGCGCTTATTTCCGCAGTGCTGATGATGGTAAGCGTCTTTGCCGGAGCGTTTATGGTCGGTCAGTCCCGGATGCCCGGTTTCCGCTGGCTGCGTCCGGTAGGTGCATGGCTGCTGGTCGGTTTTCTCACGCTTTTCGCGGCGGCGGTATCGGCGGTCTTTTTCGGCAATAATATCACTGCGGTTGATCCGGTTATCAGTCGGGTGTTTTTCTGGATATTTGTGATCCTCGGTGCGGAATTTGTGGTGAATTTCGTAATTGAATTTTACCGTCCCCGTACTCTCGGCGAGAGCCGTCCGGTCTTTGAAAGTCAGCTGCTTGCCCTCTTTACTGAACCCGGCGGTGTGCTGCGCAATATCGCTTCTGCGTTGGATTACCAGTTCGGTTTCAAGGTTTCCGGCACGTGGATATACGGTTTTATTGAACGTTCGTTCTTCCCGGTACTGATCCTCTGGGCGGTTTTGTTGTGGGGATTTACCACCGTGCATGAAGTCGGGCCCAACAATGTGGGGGTGCGTGAGCAATTCGGCAAGGCAATGACCGGTGAGATACTTGAACCGGGCATTTACTGGACACTGCCGTATCCTTTCGGTACGGTGCGTCAATTCAGTTGTACCGAGATCAAAACGCTGATCATCGGCGAAAACGAAGAGAAGAACTCCGGGAATGCAGAAAAAGCCTCTCCGGTTGTATTGTGGACGAATGCTCACGGCGGAGCAAAAGAGCCGTTCCTTATGGCAGTTGAAACGGTCGGAGACAAGAGCAATGAAAGTTCCAGTGTCTCCTTCATCAACATGATGATCCCCATCGGGTACCGCATCCGCAAAGACGGTGTGATCAAATACGCTTACGGCAATGCTTCGCCGGAAGTTTCCCTGAAAATGCTCGGCGAACAGGTGGTCATTGAATATCTTGCCGGTGAAACGATCGACAATTTCATCACCAACGGCAGAGGAAAAGCTGAACGCACGCTGAAAGAAAATCTTCAGAAGCTCGCCGACAGCAACCGGTTGGGTGTTGAGATCGTCCGGGTTTCGATCATGGATGCCCACCCGCCGGTGGAGCAGGTGGCTCCCGCTTATCAGAATGTGGTTGCCGCTCTTGAGGAAAAAGAGACCCAGATCCTCAAAGCCAAAGCCTACAAGAATACAGTTATCCCCGCAGCCAATGCGGAAGCATTCAAAATTGAAAACGATGCCTTGAGCCGCAAAGAGAATGCCGCCAAGATCGCCAAAGCGGAAAGTGAACGTTTTGACAGTCAGCTTAAAGCATTCCGCAGCATGAAAGGCATGTTCATGCTCAATGCCCGTATGGATGTCTGGGAAAACGAGGGGCTCAATATTCAGAAATATCTGGTTCCAGCCGAGTTGAAAGATATGGTTTACCAGATCAACTTTGAAAAGAGCGAACGTTTGGATCTGATTGATATCGATGCATCTGATCTGACCGACAAAAGATAACAGGATAATGTATCAACAATAAATTAACATATTTGGAGGCTTAAAAAGATTATGGCAAAGGGTAACTTCTTCAAACATTGGCCGACGATGCTGCTCGGCCTGATCGTGGCATTGATTTTGCTTACGGCGGTATTTTCATTCCAGCTCAACCAAACCGAGATCGCGGTGGTCACTACCTTTGGCAGACCGGCTGTGGTTGCGGAAGCCGGATTGCATTTCCGCTGGCCGTATCCGTTCCAGAAAGTCTATTTTTTCGATAACCGCATCCGTTGTTATGAAGGCAGCAGCGGAAAAATGGAAGAGACCGTGACCAATGACAAACACAACATCATCGTCGGTATTTATGTCAACTACCGCATCAGTGATGTTGCGAAATTCTTCAGCAGCTTCAAAAGCATTCCGGAAGCGGAAAGTTTCCTCAATACCCAGATGCGCAGTGCGAAAAACGCGGCGTTCGGTCTTTACAATTTTGATCAGATCATCACTTACACCGATGGCAAAGCTGCCAGCGGTAAGGTCGGGCTGGATCAGATCTCAGCAAATATCAAAAAGACTTTGAGCGATGAAACCGGTAAATTCGGTATTGATATCGTCGATGTCGGTATCAATAATCTCGGAGTGCCGAAAACGGTTTCTGAAAAGGTTTTTGAACGCATGATCGCGGAACGCAAAACCGATGCAGAAGGATACCTTGCAGAAGGTAAGAGTGCCGCAGAAGAGATTCGTGTAAAAGCCAATCTTGAACGTGACAAAAAGATCGCCGATGCCCAGGCTGAAGCATTGAAACTGCGTGCCGAGGGTGATGCGGAAGCTGCGCAGTATTACAAAGAGTTCGCCAAAGATCCCGAACTGGCTGAATTTCTCCGCAAAATCGAGGCTCTCCGTGTGATGATCAAAGGCCGTACTACATTGATCATCAATACCGATATGCCCCCGTTTGATATCCTCGGCAAAGACACAGTGGTCCCCGGTTCCAAACCGGCAGCAACCAAGTAAGGAGCGATCATGGAGGAGAATAAGAGCGTTATAACCAATGAATTTGACCGCAGCGGGCGTTACGACGCCGGGTTGAAGTCATTGGCAAAAAGTCTGCGGGCGGCATTTATGCTGCTGCTGATCGGCATTATCGCTACGCTGATCTATTTTATCAGTGGTGCCGGATATTTTTCTGTGGAACCCCAGCAGGCGGTCATCGTTGCACGATTCGGCAGGATCGTCGGAACATTTACTACCGGCGGACACTGGTTCCTGCCGTTTCCGGTGAATCAGTTCATTCAGATCCAAACCAGTCAGCAGTTGTTGGAGATCGACTTCGCTGCTGCTGAAAATCAGGGCGAGGCAAGCGATTCCTTTGAACCAGGCAGAGACAGTTATATCATCACCGGTGATGCCAATATTGTCCACAGTTCATGGACGATCGCTTACCGGGTAAATGATCCGGAGAAATATTATTTGAATCTGTTGACACCGCAATTCCCGCTGGAAAACGGCAAAGTTACTCCAGATGATGAGTTTACTGATGCTGACGGTATGATCGGGACTCGCGGACCGGTGACGCTGCTGCGCAATGTTTTCCGTCAGGCGGTCATTTCGGTGACTGCAAAATCGGCGGTCAACGATATTCTTTATGCCGGTCAGAGCAACTACAGCGAAAACGTCAGCCGTGAGTTCAAAAAATTGCTTCAGGCTTATGATTGCGGTATCGTAATTGAGAGTGTCGGACTCAACCGGATCTATCCGCCTGCCAAAACCAAGCTGGCTTTTGAGGAAGTTACGTCAGCATCCAACGCCAGTGCCGCTATGCGTAAAGAGGCGGATGCTTACCGCAAGACTTTGGAAAGCGAAGCTGAATCCATGAGTGCCGCGATCATCGCCGGTGCGGAAACCTATAAAAAACGGGTGACTGCCCAGTTGGAAGCGCAGAAAGTGCATTTCCTCAAGATCTACGAGCAGCATAAACAGCATCCGGGAGCTTTGACGATGGCACTTTATACTGATATGCTCCGGGAAATCGCTGTCGGCATGACCGGGGATAAATTCCTGCTCGGCCCGCAGGGACAGGGGAAATCTCTGTGGCTGAAACTTAATCCGGAACCGAAAACATCCGCCGACGCCGCCGGTGCGAAGGAGGGTAAATAATTATGAGCGAAAATATGCACAATCATCACGACGGCTGCTGCTGCGGTCACGACCATCATGAACACGATCACCATCACGATCATCACCATGATCAGTGCTGCTGCGGTCATGATCACGGTAAGGAAGACAGCACCTGTATTTGCGGTCACGATCACAAAGCTGAGGGCGGTGTCGGACACGACCGCAGCATGGGCAGAGTCTGCTTTGCCCTGATCGGCGGTATTCTGACTGCCAACTCGTTTATTCTCGATGCGCTTCTGCCGGAGCAGGAGTTCGCCGCCAATATGTCGGCATTGCTGGGTGCATTTATTCTGGCCCTGCCTATCATCATTACAGCGGTCAAAGATCTGGTGCGCGGCAAAGTTTATATGAACGAACTGGTTGCATTGGCGATTCTGGCGGCATTGGTCAAAGCTGATTTTCAGACGGCGGGGATCATCGCATTTTTCCTGCTGGTAACCATTATTATTGAAACGCGTACTGCCAGTGGAGCGCAGAGATCCATTGAAGAATTGATCAAGTTGACTCCGAATACCGCCAATTTGATCGATGACAACGGCAATGAGCGTGAGGTGGCGGCACAAGAGCTGCATGTCGGCGACCGTATCCGTATCCGTCCGGGTGAAAACTTCCCGGTAGACGGCAGGATCGTTACCGGTGAAAGTACCGTCAATCAGGCGTCGATCACCGGTGAGTCTGTGCCGGTGGAAAAAGTTGCCGGAGATGATGTTTTTGCCGGTACGCAGAACCTGACCGGTGCTGTGGAAGTGACCGTGACCAAAGTCGGCGGTGATACCACTCTCGGTAAAGTTAAAGAGATGATCATGCAGGCCGAGGCGAGCCGTACTCCGGTGGTGCGTATCATCGACCGCTATGCCGGATATTATACTCCGACGGTGCTGATGATCGCCTGGATCACCTGGTGGTTCAGCCGGGATATGAACTCCGTTATCGCATTTCTGGTCATCGCCTGTCCCTGTGCAGTGGTGCTGGCGACTCCGACTGCGGTGGTTGCTGCGGTCGCGGCAGCGGCGCGTTTGGGTATTTTTATCAAAAACATCAGCCATTTGGAACTGGCGAGCCGGATTTCAGCATTTGTGTTTGACAAGACCGGTACGCTGACTGACGGATTGCTTTCTGTTGTCAAACTGCAGGGTGCTGAAGGAGTTTCTCCGGCGGAGCTGCTTGGTTGTGCCGCATCGGTTGAGCGTTTCAGTAACCACCCGACTGCGCTGGCGATCATGAAACTGGCGCAGGAAGCGGAACTGGAGCTGGATGAAGTTACCGGTTTTGCTGAAGTCCACGGCCGTGGTGTTTCCGGAACTGCCAATGGTTCGATTTGCCGTGTCGGTCGTGCAAATTGGATGCGTGAAGCAGGTTTGAATGTGCCGGAAAGTGATCCTCAGGAAGCTGCCGGAATGAGTGTGGTTTATGTCAGCAAAGATGATAAAGTTCTCGGCTGGATCGGTTTCCGTGACAAGATCCGCAAGGAATCTCAGGTGCTGCTTTCCGATTTGCGCCGTTTGGGAGTTCGTTACTGTGCGATGGTCACCGGTGACCGTCAGTCGGTTGCCGAAGAGGTCGCCGGACAGCTTAATATTGATGAATTCAAAAGCGGTTGTCTGCCGGAAACCAAAGTGGAATTTGTGGAAAATGTCAAACGCGATCATACAGTTGCCGTGGTTGGTGACGGTGTGAACGACGCTCCTGCGCTTGCCGCCGGTGACTTGGGTATCGCTATGGGAGCGATCGGCAGCGACATTGCGATCAACAGTGCGTCTGTTGCATTGATGACCAATGACTTGCGCCGTATTGCCATGCTGATATTCCTTTCTAAAAAATCACAGGTCATCATCAATCAGAACCTGATTTTCGGTATGCTTTTCGTTTTCGGTGGTATGATTCTTTCCATCGTTGGATTGATGACTCCCATTTGGGCGGCGGTAATTCACGCCGGCAGTACGCTGGTCATCGTTTTCAACAGTGCGCGTCTGGTGCGAACCGGTGAAGAGTTGACTCTCAACGAAAAGACCGATTCTGAAAAACAATTGTCGTAAGAGGAATATTTCATGGAACGTAACTATGAACCGGTGGTGCAGGCAGTCGGCTTGACCAAGATGTTCCGGGATTTTTGGCAGCGTCCGAAAGCCCGTGCGGTTAATGGTATTGATTTTGAGATCAAACCGGGAGAGGTCGTCGGGTTGCTCGGCCCCAATGGTTCGGGAAAGTCCACGACCGTAAAAATGCTGCTGGGTCTGCTTTATCCCACCGGCGGCAAAGTTACGGTATTCGGCAAATCACCCCGAGCCGTGGAGACCAAACGCGAGATCGGTTATCTGCCGGAAGAGTCGTATCTTTACAAATTTCTTACCGCAGAAGAGACGTTGAACTTTTTCGGTTCACTTTTCAACCTCTCCGCTGAAGACCGCAAGCGGCGGATTGATCAGCTGTTGGACATGGTCGGTCTGTCGCATGCCAGATACCGGCGGGTCGGAGAATTTTCCAAAGGTATGGCGCGCCGTATCGGGTTGGCACAGGCGATGATCAATGATCCGGCGTTCCTGATTCTTGATGAACCGACCAGCGGTCTTGATCCTTTGGGCTGCCGCGAGGTGAAAGATTTGATCCTCGCCCTTAAAAAGCGCGGTAAAACGGTGCTTATTACCAGTCATTTGCTGAGTGATGTCGAGGATATCTGTGACCGGGTGATCATTCTGTACGGCGGTCATATCCGGGCGCAGGGCGCGTTGGATGAGCTGCTGACGGTCAGCGATCAGACCAGGATCCTTACTCCGCAGCTGCCCAAAGCGGCGATGGACAAACTTCTGGAATTGCTCCGGGCAAATCTGGATGGTGAGGAGTTCAAGATCGACCATCCGCGCCGTACATTGGAAGAGTTCTTCCTTGACGTGATCTCTCAGGCACGTCAGGAGGGGGCGGAAACCGCCGGTGTTTCCGGCAGCAGCGGTATTGCAGAATACCTTGCCGGTGATGAGGCGGATAAGAGTGCGGTTCTCAATTCACTGCTTCAAGATACTCCTGCGGCAGCTCCGGCAGAAAAACTTGCGGCAGCGGAAGTTGTGCAGGAATTGAAACGTCAGGATGCTGATGATAAGATCGCATCGGTACTCGGCGAGGAAAAAACTCCGGTGGAAACTTCCGTCGTTGAAGTTGAAGCTGCTGCACAGAAAGCGGATAACATCCGCCGTGCCAATGATAAACTTGATTCTCTGCTCGGCGGAAAAGGTGAATGATGAAAGCATTTCTGGCAATAATCTCTCTGACTTTCCGCAATGCAATGCGGTCGCACGTTTTCCAGCTGCTGTTGGTGGTGCTGATGCTTTGTGTTACACTGATACCGTTTTCAGTGTCGGTTGGCAAAGCTGAAGATCTGATCCGGGTGTCACTGCTTTACAGTCTTTGGTCAGTCAGTATTATTCTCACATTGTCCAGTTTGTATCTTGGGTGTTATGTGATGTCTCATGATATCGACAGCTACCAGATCCACATGGTGGTATCCAAACCGGTGTCACGCATTACCATCTGGTTGGGCAAATGGTTGGGTATCAATTTGATAAATGTGATATTGCTGTTGATTGCCGGTCTGGTGGTTTACGGTATGGTGATGTACCGTTATCAGGTGGTCAGTGAAGAGGGTCTGACTGCCGACCGGCAGAGTGCGCGTGAGATGGCGCAGGCAGAAAAAGAGCGTATCCGTACTCAGGTTCTGGTCGGCAGACGCAGTTATATGCCGGAATTGCGTGATCCGGAAGAGATCGCCAATGCAGCCGTCCGGAACAAAGTCAAAGAGATGGCGGCCAAAGGTGAAAGCGTCACTGATGAACAACTGGTCAGTATGCGGGATGAAATCAAATCTCAGCTGGATAAACTGCCGGTTGAGGTGCTTTACGGTTCGGCACATACCTGGACATACAAAAATCTGCCGGAAGATTTGAACAAGAGCAGTTTGACGCTCCGGTTCCGTCCGTATCTCGGAAAAGTTTCCAGCGAAGAGCAGCGGCAGAGCCAGATGAGTTGGGCGGTTTTGAACCCGAAAACGGTGAAAACTGCCGGTGAAGAAGGTTCGTTTATGTATGCTCCGGCGGAGAGTTATTTTACCGGAGAGTTCCACGAAAAGAATTTACCGACAGATATCATTGATGAAAACGGGACATTGAAACTCCGGGTGGTCAATGCTGACTCCCAGAAAGGAAAACTTTATTTTCAGACTGCCGACGGGCCGAAACTGCTGGTTCCGGTGTGCGGATTTGAGCTGAATTATCTGCGGGCAATGCTGGTAATGATCGTTCAACTGCTGCTGCTTTCCGGTATAGCGTGTGCATTCGGTGGATTTCTGACCATGCCGACGGCGATTTTTATGGTGGCAAGTTATCTGCTTTTCGGTGCGATATCCCTGGTGCTTACAGATTCAGAGTTTTTCGTGACCAATATTTGGGATCAATTGGGCAGAGCATTGGCGAACGTGCTGCTGTGGGTCGTTATTCCGCTGCAGAATTTTGATGTTACGGATATGCTTTCCGGAGGGGAACTGATCGAATTTTCCTTTATCGGAAATTTGTTTGTAAATTATTTCCTGCTGCGCGGTGTGCCGCTTTTCCTCTTCGGAATGCTGCTTTACCGGCGGCGTGAAATGGGATCGGCGGTGAGAAAATGAACAGATTCCGCAATATGACTTTAATATTGGTGCTGCTGCTGATTACCTGCGGCGCACTTTTCGGTATCCGGCAGTTGGAGTATTCACTTGACCGGACGATCAATGAGGAAAAACTGCGTTTTTCAGGTACAGTCAATGATGCGCCGCCGGCAGTGGTTTTTACCACGATGGCATTGGGCAGTTTCCGCGGATTGCTGGCTGACGTATTGTGGCTGCGCTCAGAGATGCTGAAGAGCAAAAAGAACTATTTTGAAATGGTGCAGCTCGCCCGCTGGATAACTGACTTGCAGCCGAATTATTCCGGCGGTACGGCGTATTTGGCATGGAATTTGGCGTACAATATTTCTGTTACCAGTTCCGATTGGGAAGACCGCTGGTACTGGGTCAACGAGGGATTGAAGCTGATCCGTGATAAAGCTCTGCTTTATAATCCGGATGATCCGATGCTTTACAAGGAGCTGTCATGGATATATCTGCATAAACTGGGCAATCTGATGGATGACGCTCACTTGTACTACAAAAATCAGATGGCGATCCAGATGACCAATATTCTCGGAAAAGCGATGGAATTGGAACCGCTTGCTGCTGCTCCGGCAGGGAAGGCTGAGTTTATGAGACTTTATCCGGAAAACAGCAAACTCTGGGATAAGATCCGCAAAGCCGGATTTAAAGATTATGAAGAGCTGACCGCCGCATTCCGCAAGCCGGTGCGAGTGGCATTGCCCGAAGAGTTGGGTAAATATCTTACCAAAGATGAAATGGCACTTCTGGATGCCCACTTGCGGGCGGAATTGCTGCGTGAACGTCTTAAACTTGATCCGGTAAAAATGCTTGCCATTGATCGTAAATACGGTAAAATGGATTGGCGCGTTCCTGAATCACAGGCGATCTATTGGGCGGAAGTGGGTGTGGATAAGAGTGTTGCCAACGGCAGACGTCCGGATGTCAACTGTGTGCGTATCGTCACTCACGGTCTGCAGGCGGCATTCCGCAGCGGTAAACTGGTGATGATCGATGATGATGCCAGAACCATTCAGGCTCTGCCCAATTTGAATTTGACAGATTCTGCTTACAAGGCATTTGAATCAGCCGAGGGCGACTATAAAGATTCCGGTGCAGGCGACAGTTTTTACAGTGCCAAGATCAATTATCTGAAAGATGCTATTCCGCTGATCTATCTGAATGGTGATTTGAAAAAAGCGCAGGAATTTTATGATAGACTTGTCAAGATGGATGGAAAATATTTCCGCAGCATGGATGAGTTTGTTATGGCGCATTTTGCTGAGGATGTTCGTGATGCCGATGTTGAACGTGCCAACTCCATCGTCAGCAGTCTGATAATGCGGGCATTGGAAAATCTTCTGCGCGGAGATCGGCAGTCTGCTCTTGCCAATGAGCGTCTTGCGAAATTTATTCACAAGGAATATGTCCGCAAGAATAAGGATGTCAAACGCAATCAACTGCCTGCTTATGAGCAGATCAAAAGCAATATTTTCCAAGGTATGCTCAACTATCTGCGTGAGAACCGTCCGGAATGGGCGCGGAAACTTGAGGCTGAGGCTGAAGCAGAACGTGCTGAAAAATTGATGCAGAAAAATTTTGAAAACAAGGGAGACAGAAGCGATGTGATTTTGTGATCGGTTTCGTGGTCTTGTCTTGACTGTTTCCGGTTGTGGTGCTGATTCATCCGGAAACAGGGTAATATTTTTCAGCATTAAGGTGTACGCGTAAAAACAGAGATGCTGGCGTACAGATTTTATATCAGGTAATTAAGGTGGAGGATTGTTTTTTATTCGGGGTGTTATCCGGAAATGCCGGTGAATGGCTCGCGTTATTTGTCAGTCTCGGTTGTGCGTTTTTCGTTTCCCATATATGTTCGCTGATGGAGGCGGCAGTATTGAGTGTGACTCCCAGTCAGTTGGCGGAGCTGCGGCAGAAGCATCCTGTCAGCGGGGATTTGGCACTTTCTCTCAAACGCGAGATCGATAAACCACTGGCGGTGATATTGATTTTGAATACGGCTGCACACACAATCGGTGCTGCTGTTGCCGGAGCAAGTTTTGCCGAGTTGGGATACGGCAGATATATGGGAGTTTTCTCTCTGGTATTTACGCTGCTGATGGTGCAGTATACTGAATTGCTGCCCAAAACTCTCGGTGTCCGTTTCAATACATCGATCCTCCGGGTGGCGGTGCGGCCGCTTTATTTTGCCTCACTTCTGATGTCGCCGCTTATAAAACTGACCAAGTTGATAAACCGTCCGTTTGAAGGACGGGCTCCGGCGCGTCCGACACCTGCAGAGGAGATTTCGGCACTGGCTGCGATGGCGCGCAGTACGCAGGCGATTTCCAGCCGTCAGGAGCGGATAATCCGTATGGTACCGTCGCTTTCTGAAAAAAGAGCGTCGGAAGTTATGATCGCACTGGAAGACGTATCTTTTCTGGATGCAGATATGTCGCTGGATGACGCGATCAATGCGACCGGAAACGATTTTCATACCCGTTATCCATTGTGTATAGAAGGTGATCGCAGCCGGGTTCCGGGATATGTCAATATCAAGGAGATAATTCTGGCGGTACAGCACGGTAAAGGGGATATGAAAGTATCGGATATTATGCGTCCGATAGCGTTTGTTGACTCCGATGATACGGCATCCAAACTGCTGGAGATGTTCGCAGCCCAGCATTGCCATATGACGATTGTACGGGATGTCGACTCCGGCAAGACCATTGGTCTGGTCACATTGGAGGATATAGTTGAAGAGCTGATCGGCGATCTGGATGATGAATTTGATCCGCTGCCCCGGACATTTTATGCCCCCGGTGACAATCTCTGGGTGGTTGGCGGCGGAGTATCTCTGACCCAGCTGGCACGCGATACGCAGCTTGATCTGCCCAGACGGGCGGAATCGGTTTCTGCATGGTTTGCCAGAGAACTTGGCAAGCAGGTCAAAGTGGGGGATACACTTACGTGGAAAAATGCGGTACTGTTCGTCCGCAAAGTCCGCCGTCAGCAGGTGTGGGAGTTTCATTTGAAACGCCGGAAATTGATGTGAATTGAAATATCAGATAAAAATACAGGTAATGTCCCAAATTTTGTGAAACGGAAGCATGAGGTTATAAACAAACATTTCTATCAGTGTATAAAACGTATCACATAAGTTGTGATTTGTCAACCAAGCCGGTACGGGTTTGATCCAACCGGTGGATGGATTGCGGAGGAAGGTCGTGTTTTGCGACGAGTACGGTGCAGGAGTGTACTATGTACTCGACTGCTCCGGCGCAGGAGCAAGGCGCGAGATTACCCGCAAGGTGCCACCGCAGGTTAGATTTTTCACAAAATTCAGGATAACAACAAAATATAAACAGCAAGCGAAAGGGAGTTGTAATTATGCCGCAGGATATCAGAAAATTTTCACAGAGTCAGATTTTGGTTTCACCGTCAATTCTGGCGGCGGATTTCTGTGAGTTGGGCAGAGAGTGTGACGAGGTAGTCAAAGCCGGTGCGGAAATGCTGCATCTGGATGTGATGGATGGCAAGATGGTTCCGAATATCTCTTTCGGCGTGCCGGTGATAACATCTTTGCGCAAGAAGAATAATGCGATTTTTGACGTGCATTTGATGATCGACCGTCCGCTTTTTTACACGCCGGCATTTGTCAAAGCCGGTGCAGATCACATTACGTTCCATGTGGAAAGTTCCGATGATCCGCAGCAGACGATCGAGTGCATCCACAGTCACGGCTGTACTGCCGGAATGTCTTTGCGGCCCGGAACTCCTGCCGAGGCACTTTTCCCCTATCTTGACCAGTTGGAAATGGTACTGGTGATGACGGTGGAACCCGGTTTCGGCGGTCAGAGCTTTATGGCGGATCAGCTGCCGAAGATCGCGGCATTCCGCAAGGAGATCATCCGGCGCGGTTTGAAGTGTCACATCGAGGTCGACGGCGGTATCGGTGAAAAGAATGTCGATCTGGTCGTCAGCAATGGTGCCAATGTGCTGGTCGCCGGAACGTCGGTCTTCCGTCACCCGGCCGGAATGAATGCCGGTGTCAAAATCCTGCATGATGCGCAGGATAAATATGACAGTGCCCTGTAAGTGCAGTTGACGGAGAATGTACCATGGTGCAGCTGGATTTTGAAAAGAGCGGTGGTCTGATACCTGCCGTCGCGCAGGATTGGCAGAGCAATGAAGTATTGATGCTGGCGTATATTTCCCCGGAATCATGGGAGGAAACTTTACGTTCCGGTTATGCAACGTACTATTCACGCAGCCGCAAAGCGTTGTGGAAAAAGGGTGAATCCAGCGGTCATCTGCAGAAGATCCGCGGCATATTGGTAGATTGTGATCTGGATACGGTCATATTTAAAGTTGAACAGGCAGGCCCCGGAGCTTGTCATACCGGTCACCGCAGTTGTTTTTACCGGGCGGTTGCCGGAGATGAACTGCAGGAAGTTGAGAGCGCAGTTTTTGATGCAGAGAAAGTTTATCAGGTGAAAAAATGAATCCGGTCATCAATCTGTTGCGCGGGAGCATTCCCGAATTGAAGATATCCGGAAATCTCTCCTACAAAGAGTTGACATCTCTCGGTGTGGGCAGGGCTGTTCTGCCGGTGTTGATCGAGCCGGAAAATGAAGAGCAGCTGCAGGAAACACTGAAGATTCTGAAAGAGGAAAATCTCGGATTTTTCCTTTTCGGTGCCGGGACAAATCTGGTTGGCAGTGATGAGGAACTTGCTGTTCCCGGATTGCGTTTGAGTGGTAAAAGTTTTTCCAAAGTCGGTATTGACGGCTGCAATGTACATTGCGGAGCGTATGCCCGTCTGCCGCTGCTGGCGGCACTGTGTGCCAAAGCCGGTCTCGGCGGACTTGCTCCCTTATCCGGTATTCCCGGAACCGTCGGCGGAGCGTTGCGGATGAATGCCGGAGCCAATGGTGTGGAGATCGGAACGCTGGTCAGAGAGGTTCACGGTTTTCATGCCAACGGTAAAAAATATTTTGCCGGAGGGGAAGATATCTGTTGGTTCTACCGCGGCAGCAGTATTCCGGAAGATGTTATCATTACCCGGGTGGTATTTGAACTTAAAGAGAGCAATGTCGTGCTTGAGGAAGAGGAAATATGTCTGGAAACCGACCGCCGCCGCCGCCGTGAACCGGTGGGCAGGACTGCCGGTTGCGCGTTCCGGAATGTTTCCGATCTTGATCCGGCAGGAAAATTGATCGATCAGTGTGGTTTGCGCGGTTTGCGCGTCGGCGATCTGGTGGTCAGTGAAAAACATGCCAATTACATAATGAATCTGGGGGATGCTGCCGAATCGGATTATCTGGAGCTGGTGCGTATCCTCCGTCGGGCGGTCAGTGACAAGTACGGATTTTATCTGCGGACAGAGATCATTCCGGTCAATGCCAAATTGGATGTGATGATCCATGAAGATACGCCGGCACCCCGAGTGAATTTGCTCTGCGGAGGAACGAGCAGCGAGCGTGAAGTGTCGCTGAAAAGCGGCGAAGCAGTTGCCCGGGCGTTGCGTAATGCCGGATTCAAAGTGGACAATACTGATATCAAAGTGTGCGAAGTTACTCCGGAAATGAGAGCCTGCGACGTGGTTTATCCGGTGCTTCACGGTGGATTCGGTGAAGATGGCACATTGCAGAAAATGTTGGAAAACAACAATATCCGTTTTGTCGGTTCCGGTTCCGCCTCCAGTAATCTGGTGATGGATAAGATCGCCACGAAAAAGATGCTCGACCGCATTGCCCTGCCGACTGCGCCGTGGGCGATAGTCACCCGGGAGAACCGGGCGTTCCCGGAACATTTGCATTTTCCGGTGGTGGTAAAGGCTCCGTGTGAGGGGTCAACGGTGGGGATTGTCAAAATATCTTCCATGGAAAAGTGGGAAGATGCTTTGGATGACGAATTCAAATTTGCCGATGAACTGTTGGTGGAGGAGTTTATCAAAGGTACGGAGATCACAGTGCCGGTGCTTAACGCAGAGGTTCTTGAAGTCATTGAGATCGTGCCGCCGACTGATTTTTACGATTGGGATGCCAAATATGTTTACAATAATGGAGAAACCCAGTATTTCACACCGCCGCGTTCTCTGCCGGAAGCAGTTATCAAACTGGCAAAGGAGTATGCGTTGAAATTTTATCATGCCGCCGGATGCCGCGATATCCTGCGGGTGGATTTTATCGTTGATGCCGACGGTGTTCCGCGGGTACTTGAAGGAAACAACCTGCCGGGCAATACCGATCACAGTCTGGTGCCCAAAGCGGCACGGTATGCCGGAATGTCGATGGAAAAAATGGCGGCATTGATGGTCTACTGTGCGATGAAACGTTCTGGAGAAGCTCCGCTTTCTCAAGCTGTATTGCCGGAAAACGGATCCCGGGAAGTTCCCGGAATGATTTTCAATACCTTCGGCAACCTTACCGCATTTTGTGCCGGAGTGGTTCTGGTGCTGACCGGATTTATCCGTCATGAGTGGAACAAAAGTACCACCGCAGTACTGTTTGCCGGTGGAATTTTACTTGCAGTATTTGCATTGATCCGCCAGTTTGACCGGCGGCAGCGGAGATATTGAAATGGCGCAGGGTACGTTTTTTGCAGAGATCCATCAGGAGCTGAATGCCAAAATGGCACCGGCTGGCAAATGGCAGCTGCCGCTGTTTTATCCGGGCGGCAGTGTGGCTGAACACCGTCATACCCGCAGCGGAGCATCCATATTTGACATGACCGGCTGCCGGATATTCCAGATCGCCGGAAAGAATGCTCCGGTGATTTTAGACAAACTTTTTACCCTGCCAACTGCAGCATTGCCGGCAGGCGGAGTGATGGAAAATGTACTGCTGCACGAAAATGGTACTTTCGCGGTGATATTCACTCTCTGCCGGATGCAGGCGGAAGATTTCATGCTCATCACCCCGCGCGGTACTGCAGAAAAAGAGATCGCTTATCTGCTTGAAAAAACCGGAAAAGAGCTGCAGACAAGAGAGTTGTCCGAGGCGATGGCTGTATTGACTCTTGCCGGAAAAAACAGCGGCGGGATATTGCTGGAAGCCGGAGCGGCAGCATTGCCGGAAGCCGGTATGTGGCAGATGCAGACCATATCTGATGATGAAGATGAAAAACTGCGTTGTATTGTTATCCGGCATGACCGGTTCGGTGAGTGCGGTTTTGATATTTGCTGCAGTGCGGCACTTGCACTGGAAGTGTACGGGGCGTTGTATCGTATCAACGGTGCGGAACCGGCGGGGATGACCGCGTGGGAAAGTTTGCGTATTGAGAGCGGTACGCCGGATGTGCCATCTGAACTTCACGGGGAAGCGTATCCGCAGGAGTGCGGATTGGCGCGTTTTATTGATTTTACAAGAGAGTTCACCGGGAAAGCCGGATTGCAGAAAGCGGATATTTCCCGCAAACTTGCAGTGGTGAAACTTGACCGTCATCCGGCACTGCCGGGATCTCCGGTCAGTCTGCCGGGCGGCTGTGTTGCCGGAACTGTTTCCAGCGGAGCGTTCTGCCCGGTCGCCGGAGCGGCGCAGGTGATCTGTACACTTGATATAGATTGTCCGGTTCCGGTTGGTGCGCAGCTTGAGTGTATTGCCGCTGGAAAAAGCGTTACCGGAACTGTTATCGGGGAAGTTCAGCGGTAAAATAGAGCCTTTTTGTCAATAACAGCTTGACAAATAAGCATTTTGGTGATATATTAAATTGTTTGTTGATATAGTTTTGGAATCTTGATCCGGGGGAGATCCGGATCTCGGCTACGGTTTTCCGTTCCGCCGAACCGCAAGTTCCGGAGCTGGCAAAAATATTTTTCTGAGCAGAAACATGTTGTAAAACAATGTGTTGCAGCTTTGAAAATGCCGGTTTGCTGCAGGGTTCGTCCTGCTGCAGATCAAAGTGCCGGTTTCTGTGACCTGTCGGTTCTGCGGTATGCAAATAAAAATTGACAGGGCGAAAAATGAAATTGGCAGAAGCAACACACATTTGTCTGTATTCCGGATGCGGACATCCGGAGCTCTCGCAGAACATTGCAAACTATCTCGGTGCAAGTCTGGGCAAGGTGCATATCACTCACTTCCCCGACAGCGAGATCTTTGTGCAGTTTGAGGAAAACGTCCGTCGTGCGGATGCGTTTCTCATTCAGCCGACCTGCACTCCTTCCAATGAAAACCTGATGGAGCTGCTCATTATGATCGACGCAGCCAAGCGTGCCAGTGCTGCCCGGATCACCGCCGTGCTGCCTTATTTCGGTTACGCCCGTCAGGATCGCAAAGATAAACCCCGGGTCCCCATCACTGCCAAACTGGTGGCAAATCTGCTGACCTGCGCCGGTGCTGACCGGATATTGACCATGGATCTTCATGCACAGCAGATCCAGGGATTTTTTGACATTCCGGTGGATCACCTCTATGCCCGTCCGGTGCTGGTGCCCCATCTGAAAGAACTTATCGGCGATAACGGTGTGGTGGTCGCTCCGGATTCCGGCAGCACTAAAATGGCGATGGCGTACTGCGATATGCTTTCTGCCGGTTTCGCGGTGGTCTGCAAACGCCGCATCAATGCCACGACCGTTGCATCCAGCCATCTGGTAGGCGACGTGAAAGACCGGGTTTGTGTTATTACTGATGATATGACCAGTACCGCCGGAACGCTTTGTGCCGCAGCCAAGATCCTTAAAGCCAACGGGGCCTCCCGGGTCTACGCGGCAGTTTCCCACTGCCTGTTGAGCGGTATCGGCAAGGAAAAACTGCTCAATACTCCGGAAATCGAACAGCTCATTACCACTGATGCGGTTCCCAATATCGACACGCTCAACGGCAAGATCCGTGTGGTCAGTGTCGCTCCGCTGATCGGTGAAGCGATCAAGCGTATCCATGAGGGTAAATCAGTTTCTCCGTTGTTTTACACGAGTCACTGAATCTTAATAAAATAAATTGACAACAACAATTCTCCAAAAATAAAGCGAAAGGAAATCCATGAGCAAAGCAGAGAATGTGATCGCGGCCCAGCCGCGGAGCGAATTCGGAGACAACGCGTCCCGCCGTCTCCGGAAATCGGGATTCATCCCGGCTGTTATTTACGGCCGCGGCAAAGAATCTGTAGCGGTTATGCTGAAAACCGAAGAGTGGCAGGTTGCTTCCGCCAAGAAAGCCAGTCTCTATACCATCGTTCTGGAAGGTAAAGAGATCCCCGCCATCGTCAAGGAAGTTCAGTTCAACCATCTGAAAAACTATGTCTACCACGTTGACTTCATGGCTGTTGACATGGCTGCGGAAATCCATGCTGATGTCAAACTGCATGCTTTCGGTGACTGCTATGGTGCTTCCCATGGCGGCGTGCTGGAGCAGGAAGTTCACGAACTGCCGGTCAGCTGCACCCCGGATGCTCTGCCTGATCAGATCAAAGTTGATGTCACCAATCTCAAAGTCGGTGATTCTTTGACTGTTGCTGATCTGGTTCTGCCTGCCGGAGTCAAAGTGCGTGGTCTGGATGCTGCAGAGATCGTCTTCCACGTGGTTCTGCCGACTGAAGACAGTGCCTCTGAAGAGGGCGCTGCCGAGCCGGAAGCCATCAATGAGAAAAAAGCCGAAGCCCGCGCTGCGGAGAAGGCGAAAAAGTAAGTTCCGTTCCCGGAGAAACTTCTCCGGTGCAATGCTGTTTTATAAAAGGATTTTCTTATGGCAGCTGATTCTGGATGCAGCGTGAAACTGATCGTGGGATTGGGTAATCCCGGGGCGGAATATGCCAACTCCAGACATAATGCCGGATTTATGGTGATTGAGAGACTGCTTGCCGGTTTTCCGGAAGGGCGGTTCACCGAGAGCCATACCGCAGAAAGCCGGGTCTTCACCGGTCGGTACCGCGGGAAGAATCTGGTGCTGCAAATGCCGTTGACCTATATGAATGTCAGCGGTTCCGCCGTAGCTCCGTTGAGCCGCCGGCTCGGGATCGAAGCTCCGGAGATCGTGGTGATCTCGGATGATTTGGATCTTGAACCTGGCAGATTGCGGTTGCGGCAGGGCGGTTCCGATGGCGGACATAATGGTTTGAAGTCGATCATTGCCGGGTTGGGCAGTGCGAATTTCAAACGGGTTCGGGTCGGGATCGGCAGACCGGAAGCCGGGACGACCGCTGATTACGTTTTGAGCGGTTTTCAAGGTGAGGAGGAAAAGACTTTCAATGCAGCGATTGACCGGGCAGCCGAGGCGGTTTTGACCATTCTCGGTGCCGGGATGAGCGCGGCGATGAATAAATTCAATGCCGCAGTGAAGAACGATACGGAAAAAGAATAAAAAGCCATCAAAGAAAAGAGGTTTATTTTGAAAAAATACGAATCTGTATTCATTCTGGACATCCGCAAGACGGATGACAACGGTGCTGCTTTCTGCAACGGTTTCGCGGAGCTGATCAAATCCCTCGGCGGCGAAATCGAGAAGACCGTTGAAATGGGCCGCAAACAGTTCACTTATGAAATCGACAAACGTCGTGCGGGTCTCTATTTTGACTTCATCTTTACGCTGGATCCGGCGAAATTGACCGCCATCCGCGAAAAGTATTACCTCGACCAGCAGGTACTCCGCAATATGACGCTCATCTATGATCGTCCGGAAGGCGCGGATAATGCTGAACCGCTCCGGTTCGAGTAAGTTTCATAGAGCAACAGGCAGTACAAAAATATCAAGGACAATGGAGAGATAAACAATGGCTTCGCTGAATAAGGTTTTTCTGTTGGGAAATCTGACCCGCGATCCCGATTTGCGCGGATTTGCCAATGGTCAGAACGTTTGCGATCTGGGGTTGGCGGTCAGCCGGCGTTTCATCAGCAACGGACAGGAGCAGGAAGAGACCTGTTTCGTCGATGTGGTTGTCTGGGGCAAAGCTGCGAGCAATTGCCGTCAGTATCTTTCCAAAGGTTCCCAGGTCATGGTCGAGGGGCGTTTGCAGCTTGACTCCTGGGAAGACCGCAACGGCGGCGGACGCCGCACCAAGTTGCGGGTGGTTGCTGAAAATATCCAGTTCATGAACCGTCGCCGTGAAGATGGTACCGGTCAGCAGGGCGGATATCAGCAGAGCGGTTATCAGGTGCAGAACGGCAATAATTATCAGGGTGCCAATTCATATCAGCAGCCTGGCGGTTATCAGCAGCCTGCCGCGCCGCGTCGTCCGATGGATATGCCTCCGATGCCGGAACCGTCCTACGGCGGTGAAGCCGGCGGCGTTCCGGAAGATGATATTCCGTTTTGATCCGGTACTGTCAGAAAAGTAATATCAACGAGTATTCAAAATATAAAGAAAAGAGAGGATTCCCATGCAGGGTCAGAAAAGACAAGGCGGCCGTCGTCGCGCGGCTGCGAAACCCAAGGTTTGCCGCTTTTGTGAGGCAAAAGTCCGCTACATCGACTTCAAAGATGCTGAAACGCTGATGAAGTTCCAGACCGAAAAAGGCAAAATCATGCCCCGTCGTATCACCGGCAACTGCCTTGATCACCAGAAAATGCTTTCCATCGCCATTAAACGGGCGCGGATGCTCTCGCTGGTCTACTGATTGACACAGAGAACTATTTGGAGGTATTTACATGGCTTACGTCAGTCTTATTCTTTTGGATGATGTTGAAAATCTCGGTCTCGCCGGTGATGAGGTGCGTGTCGCCCCCGGTTATGCCAGAAACTATCTTATCCCGAAAAAACTTGCCGCCAAGGCTACCCCCGGTACCTTGCGTCTGGTTGAGTCCCGCAAAGCGGCGATCGCTGCCCGTCGTGCAGCTGATCTTGCCAATGCCAAAGCTCTGGCAGAGAAACTTGCATCTGTTGAGATCTCCATCGCCATGCAGGCGACTGAAGATGATCAGCTGTTCGGTTCCGTCACCGCCCGTATGGTTGCTGATGAGCTGAAAGCCCAGGGTTACAGCATTGAACACAGCCGTATTCTCATTGATCCGCCGATCAAGAGTCTCGGCAGCTTTGAAGCAGCTGTCAAACTTCACAGCGAAGTCTCTGCTGTGGTCAAAGTCTGGGTCGTCCGCGGTTAATTTCCGCAGGTGGACTTTATGGCTGAAACAGCAGGAAACAACACTGCAAAAACACGCCCGGCGGGTATTTTACCCGACCGGGCGCAGCCGCATAATTTGAAAGTGGAGCAGGCGGTACTTGCTGCGATGCTCCGCGAGCCGCAAAGTTGTGTGGATACAGTTATTGAAAAACTTGATTCATCCGGCAATGCGTTTTACAATGCTGCCAACCGCAGTATTTTTTTGAGTATTATTGAATTGAACAAGGCCGGAACTGTTCCGGATCTGTTGAGTGTCGCCCAGAAGCTCAAGGCTTCAGACAAACTGGAAGCCGCCGGCGGCGAACTCTATCTTGCCGAGGTGTACTCCTCGATTGCCACGACGGTGAATATCGAGTCGTGGTGTGAAATCCTCCGAAATCTGGGAATGCTCCGGCGGATGATCGATGCCTGTTCCGGGGCATTGATGAAGTGTTTTGACTCTGATGCCGACCCGGATAAACTGGTAGAGGAAATTGAAACTGATATTTACAATATCCGGACATCCGGAGCAACTGAAGCGATCCGCGATTTGCGTTTTCTGGTCGCTCAGGAGTTCCAGGCGTTGATGGATATCAAAGATAAAAAGGTGGAAGTCGGTATCCCTACCGGATATGCTCCGCTGGACGATTTTACCGGCGGATTGAAACGTGGTGAAATGTTTGTGCTGGCTGCGCGTCCTTCCATCGGTAAGACAAGTTTGGGACTGAATATCATTGCCAATGTGGCAATCAAGGGGGCGGTTCGCCGTCCGGTGGCATTTTTCAGTTTGGAAATGACCGACAGTCAGATCGCCCGTCGTCTGCTGTGTTCCGAGGCGGGTATTCCGGAAAGTGTCTTCTGGCATGGTACATTCAACGACAATGACATGGTGAAACTGACCGCTGCAGCTGCGAACATCCGCAACGCCCAGTTGTTTATCGATCCGACCGGTGGATTGACGATCTCTGAATTGCGTGCCAAAGCGCGCCGGTTGAAAAACGAACACGATATCCAGTTGATAGTTATCGACTATCTGCAGTTGATGCATGCGGATTCCCGGGTGGACGGCCGTCAGCAGGAGGTGGCGGAAATTTCCGGCGGAATAAAAAAACTTGCCAAAGATTTGGATGTGCCGGTGCTGGTACTGGCACAGCTGAACCGTGAAATTGATAAAAATGCCAGTCCCAATGCCCGTCCGAAATTGGCGCATTTGCGTGAATCAGGTGCCATTGAGCAGGATGCGGATATCGTTACGTTTCTGCATCGTAACCGTGATGATGCAAAAAATATTGCAGACGGAGCATCTACTGAAGCAGAATTGATCGTGGAGAAGAACCGTAACGGTAAGATCGGTACGGTCAAACTTAATTTTTATCCTTCCAGAATGTTGTTCGAAGCCGCACCTCCGGTCGGCAGAGAATACGCTCCGGGAGGCGGAGAATGATGAATATTCAGGGGAGAGTGACGTAAATGTTCAGAAAGTTGACCAAATACATACTGATGCCGGTCGTTTGCGCGGCAGCGGTATTAAGTGGTGCAGAAGTTGCTTCTGTGGATTTTGTTCAGGATGGTAAAGATCCGATACCGACAGATTTGCTGATGGTGTCGCTCCGGCTGCGTCCGGGGATGGAGTTCAATACTGCCTACATGGATGAAGATTTGAAAAATCTTTACAAAACCGGTAAAATCTCCGATGCGGTTTCTGAATTCCGGACATTGGAAGACGGCAAGATCGCCATTACGTATAAGATAAAACCTTCTCCGGTGATTTCAGTTTTTAAACTTGAGGGCAATAAGAAGTTTTCCACCAAAGATCTGCAGTCCTGTCTGTTGATCGCAGACGGTGACCGGTTGAGCAGCAAAGCCTTGAGTCAGTCGGTGGAAAATTTGCGTAAATTCTATAATGAAAAGGGTTATACCGATGCCAAAATCCAGTTGCCCGCAATTATTCCCGACGGTAACGGCGGGGTTATCGTGCAGGTCAGGATCGAGGAAAATCTCCGGCACAAAGTCAATGATGTGACGTTTGAGGGTGTAACGGTTTTTAAGCCCGGTAAACTGCGTGAAGCGATGTTCAACCGTTACAGTTATTGGAATTTGGTACCGTTTATCAATGATTATCTCAACCACGGTCTGCTTGACCGTCAGGAGTTGGAAACCGACCGGGCGCGGCTGCGCGAAATGTATTTTGATAAAGGGTATTTGGATTTCAAAGTCAAAGATATCAAAATCGCGCCGGATGCCGGAGATCCGGAATTTGTAAATATCCATATGATCGTGGAAGAGGGCAAACCGTACACGGTCGAAGAGGTGAAGATCAGCGGAAACAGCAAGATCGCCAATGAGGAAGTGCTTAAAGCACTCCGTCTGAAAGCCGGGGATATTTTTTCGCAAAGTGCGGAAAATGCGACGGTCAAAGCAATCAGCGCATTATATGATATTCAGGGGTTCAGCGATATGACGGTCAAGCCGGTGCATTCGACGGATTATCCCGCCGGCAAGGTCAAGGTCGACTTTCAGATCACCGAGGGCAGAAAGTATTTTGTCCGTAATATTGATATCATCGGCAATACAGCCACCAAAGAGAAGGTTCTCCGCCGGGAGCTGGCGATCCAGCCCGGAGATCCGGTGACCAAGCAGCGCATTGATATCAGCCGTCAACGGTTGATGGGGATGGGGTATTTCACCAAAGTGGAGGCAGAAGCGGTCAATTCGGATGCAGTTAACGAAAAAGATATCCGCATTACGGTCGAAGAGAAGCCGGAGCGGTATAACTTCCGCATCGGTGCGGGTGCTTCAGATGTCACCAATGTTTTCGGATTTGCGGAAATTTCCACCAATAACTTTGACATTTCCAATCCGCGGAACTGGTTTTACGGCGGAGGCCAGCGTTTGCGTTTGCGGGGGATTTACGGTATAGATGATGCCGGATTCAACGTGGATTTTGTGGAACCGTGGCTGTTTGATTTGCCGTTGCGGTACGAATTGTCCGGATTTATGAACACATCAGAATATGATGACTGGGATGAGACCCGTATCGGGGTGAGAACTTCGCTCCGCCGCAAGTTTTTTGATGATTTTACTTCCGCCACACTGGGATACAAGTTTGAAACGGTGCGGGTACATCGCATTTCTGATACGTTGAAACCGTATTTCAAAGAACACCATCTGGGCGGCACATCCCGGGTAAGTGAGTTTTCTCTGATGATCAACCGGGATACCCGTGACAGCATCATCGACCCGACGCAGGGGTATATGATCAACCTTTTCGGATCTATTACTCCGGAAGTGCTGGGTGCAAGTTCCAATTACTACCGGTTGGAGGCAAAAGGCAGTTACCACTTCAACTTCTTTGAAAAAGCTATCGTCGTTTCTCTGGGGGGAAAAATCGGTGTGGTTTCCGGATTTGATTACCAGAAAGATGTACCGGTTTTTGAACGGTATTTCCTCGGCGGCAGCGGTTCGGTGCGCGGTTTTGAATACCGCTCCATCGGTAAAACCGTCGATGACCGCAATGTCGGCGGTCAGACGATGATGGTGCTGACTGCAGAAGTGTCACACCCGATTTGGGGGCCGCTGCGCGGTGCGGCGTTTGTGGATGCCGGTGATGCATGGAGCAATGCGTACAGCATGGATTGGGGAAAACTCAATGTCGGTGCCGGTTACGGGTTGCGGTTGAAACTGCCGATGATCCAAGCTCCGTTGCGGCTTGATCTGGCTTATCCGGTTGTTCGCGGTCAGGATAATATCAAGCGCAAGTTCCGTATTCACTTCAATGTCGGATTCTCGTTCTGATGCAGGAATATCCACCGAATGCAGATTCATTGATGGCGATCCTCCGGCGTCTGCGGGCTCCGGATGGTTGTCCGTGGGACAGGGAGCAGACCCGGCAGAGTCTGGTGCGTCATCTGGATGGTGAATGTGCCGAACTGATTTATGCCATTGAAAAAGATGATGTTCCCAATATATGTGAAGAATTGGGCGATGTCCTGATGAATCTGCTGTTTCAAGTTACTGTCGCCGAAGAACGCGGAGAATTCACCCTTGCTGATGTCTGGCGCGGGATAATTGATAAAATGATCCGCCGTCATGCGCATGTTTTTGGAGATGCCCATGCCGCCAATGCAGCAGAAGTTGCCGAGTTGTGGCAGAAAATCAAGGCAAAAGAGCATGAGAATGCTCCCCGAAAGTCATCTTTGATGGACAGTGTTAAACCCTGTCTCAACCTTCTTGACCGGGCGGAAAAATTGCAGAAAAAGGCCGCTGAAACCGGATTTGACTGGGAAAATGCCGGTCAGATCGTTGATAAAATTTCCGAAGAAACTGCCGAAGTTCGTCAGGCATTGGCAGAAAATGACAATGATCATATTGATGAAGAGTTGGGTGATTTGCTTTTTGCCGTGATCAACTTGATCCGGTTCCGGGGAAAAAGTCATGCTTCGGAGCTGCTGCGCAAAGCGAATATGAAATTTGAAAACCGTTTCCGGGCGATGGAAAAAGCATTTGCCGCCGACGGGAAAGAACTTGATGGAGCCGACCCCGCAACGTTTGACCGTTACTGGGAGCAGATCAAAGCCGACGGCAGAGGGTGATTTTTTCTGACGGGAGTTCCCATGAATAAAGTTCAACAATTCATTAATTTTGCACCGCAATCGGCCCCGTTGCGCCGAAGTATATGGATTATTTTTTGTTCTGCAGCGGCAGTGCTGCTGATTTTTCTCGGCCGCAGTGCGCTTATCGGCGGAGAGGGGGATTTCTGTGAAGCTGTCCGTGAGCTGCTTGCCGGTGAGGAGGTGTTTGCCGCAGAGAGTTGGTGGATGCTGGAAAATAATGGTAATTTGTGGTTCAGTATGCCCGGTTCATGGGCGGCAATGCTCCTGGGCTGCAGTGAGTTTGCCTGCCGCCTGCCATCGGTGATCTGTGCGCTGCTGCTGCTGGCAGGAATGATGGTGTTGGCGGAAAAGTTTTTTGACCGCGATACTATGTGTACTGCGGCATGGATGCTTATCGGGTCATACGGATTTGTCTATTGGGGCAGGTACGCTTCCGGATTCATGTTTCTGGCGGCATGGGCGGTATGGACAGCAGTGTGGCTCGGTTGTGTCCGCAGAAGTTTCTGGTGGAACACGGTGTTTTTTACCGTGGTGCTTTGCGGCTGCTGCTGGTGGGGAATGAATTATATGCTGCTGCTGCCGGGGATCGTGATTCTCAACGGTGCGGAATGCCGCCGGGCGGTGTTCCGGATGAGTTCGCTTGCTGCAGTGATTTCGGCAGTGCTGATAACCCAGGGAATATTGACTGTTCTTGTATTGTGTTCCGGATGCGGGTTGAAAGAAAGTCCGGTGCAGATATGGGAGATGCTGTCGGCAAATTTTATTGAGTCACTGGATGTGTTTATTGATCCTGCTGTATGGTGGGAAAACTGGCAATGGTACCGCGGAATGATGAATCTGGGCAGGTTGCTGCTGCCGTGGAT
The DNA here is from genome assembly GCA_015061525.1 of Lentisphaerota bacterium. Lineage (GTDB taxonomy): Bacteria > Verrucomicrobiota > Lentisphaeria > Victivallales > Victivallaceae > UBA1784. The sequence continues at coordinate 2,704 of SUWK01000013.1, read as the reverse complement.
ATTGCCGTCAGCTGCGGCAGTTGTACTGCTGGTGCGTAAATGGAATGAGTTGAGCAGCGAACACCGCAGGTTGCTGACCGGAACGCTGTTGATGATATTATTGAGCGGAGTGCTTCCGGGACGCCGCTGGCAGTATCAATTGGCGCAGCTGCCGTTTGTTATCATGCTGACTGCCGGGTGTATATCCGGATATTTCGGTGATGACCGGCTGATCACGGTGGTGAATACGGTGATGAAATGGGTTTTGAGTTTCGTTTGTTCATTGCTGGTCGCGGTGATAGTGACGTGGCCGTTGTGGCAAATGGTACTGCAGCAGTCACCTCCGGTATGGCTGATGATTCTGGTTCCGTTGTTGGGAGTAATTGGTTTGGGATTTCTGATTTTTGATACCGGCAGTGTCAGTTCGGTTGAAAAAGTCAGCGGTATGAATGGGATATGGAGCGGTTATGTTCTTGCCGGAGTGTGCTGTGTGACGGCGGTTTTTGCGGTATCAACGGCGGAGTTGAGCCGTTTCCGTACCGGCAGGGATTTCTGGCGTGCGTGCCGGGAGCAGGCACTTGATCTGCCGGCAGACGAGGTGATTTTCTATGGCAGGGAGCCTGATCCCAAAGCGTTGTTTTACATGGATCTGAAACAGGGATGTACAGTTGTTCCGGATAAGCCTGCACTTGAAGAGCATTTGAAAAATAATGTTACCGGCAGAGCGCTGTTGATTGTTGAGCGTGGTTCGCTTGATGCGGCAAATACAGCTTTGAGTGCGGTGAAATGGCAGTTGAATGCTGAAACTCCGCTGGCAGCAGAATATGGTTTCGGCATGGAACCGCAGGTATTGAATGAGTGGCGTGAGAAATACGTGCTGTACCAGATCCGCCGCAAGTGATATCTCCGCTTTTTTCCGGACTGCTTCTGAATATGGAACAGTTCATCAAAAATTGGTATTGTCTCAATTGTTGTGAAAAATCTAACCTGCGGTGGTTGCTTGCGGGTAATCTCGCGCCTTGCTCCTGCGCCGGAGCAGTCGAGTACATAGTACACTCCTGCACCGTACTCGTCGCAAAACACGACCTTCCTCCGCAATCCATCCATCAGTCTTCGCATAAAGCTACGCCTTGACAAGCCGGTTGGATCAAACCCGTACCGGCTTGGTTGACAAATCACAACTTATGTGATATTTTTATACGTTAATAGAAATGCTTGTCTATAAACTCCTGCTTGAGTTTCACAAAATTTGGGACATTAACCAAAAATTGACCTTTCTGCATTATTGCTGCATTTTACAATATTTTCCGCATCTCAGGCTTTTCAGTTTTGACAGAACAGGTTATTTCCACATATATCCATATTGAAATACTTGTTGTTTTCTGTTGCATAATATTGCATAAATAAGTATGTTGCCAACGTTGAAAAACTGTTTGCAGTGTATTACATTAGACACGCAAAACAGCAGAAAGGGCAATACTTATGATCAGGATAACAGGAACATTTCTGGATGAAATCACCCACGATATACCGGCGTTGAATTACTCGGAATCCCAATGGGACAGAGAGTTTGCCTGTATGAAAAGTATCGGTATAGACAAAGCGGTAATGATCCGTTGCGGACACCGTAATTTTACAACATTTCCCAGCAAGGTGCTGCAGGAAAAAGAACATGCTTTCATACCGCCGGTCGATATGCTGGAGTTATTTTTGAAACTCTGTGAAAAGCATGACATCAAATTTTTCTTCGGTACTTATTACTCTGCACGTGATTGGCTTTTGGCTCCTTATGATCCGGTGTATGAAAGTGATCTGATGTGCGCGGTATGCGATGAAGCGTATGAAAAGTATCTGAAACACTCTCCGGCATTCGGCGGCTGGTATTTGTCGCAGGAGATCAGCGATAAACGGTCGTTCAATGTGGTTAAATGCTATAAGATGGTCGGCAGTCACTGCAAGGCGATATCCAATGGTAAACCGGTGATGATCTCTCCCGGAATAACCGGGCCGAAAGTCGGTGTGATGCGGCCCCGGAGGAGTAATCCGATCACTCCGGAACGGCATCGGGAGGAGTGGGATTGGATCTTCAGTGAAATTTCCGGCATCGTGGATATCGCGGCATTTCAGGATGGTCACGTCGATTATGAAGATTTGGAAACGTTTCTTCAGATCAATGCTGAGTTGGCGGCGAAACATCACATAGAGTTATGGACCAATGCAGAAACTTTCGATCGGGATATTCCCGGAAGCATGCCGCCGATCGATTGGAGAAAGCTTTATATCAAACTCAAGGCGGCTGAAAATGCCGGTATAACCAACGGTATCACCTTCGATTTTGCGCATATGCTCAGTCCGCGGGCATCGGCGGCAGCCGGTAATCTGCTGCGCTGTTACTGTGAATATGCCGGAATAAAGTTTCCGGAAACGGTTTGATTATTCTGTATGAAAATATTGAATGAAAAGGAGAAATGAAATTATGAGAAGTATCCAGTTTGATCCGGAAAAAAGAGAGAACAGATTTTTCACATTAATAGAACTGTTGGTGGTCACCTCGCAACTCTGCCGTGATTTTTTCAAACGCTTTATTTGTACGGATCAGTACGGATGTGTACGGAAACATACGGAGAGTGCCGCTCACAAAAATACGCCGCATCATACTTGCAAAGCAAGTGCTTCATGTTTGCCGCAGGCAAACGCTTCATGCAGCAACGCTGCGCTTCACACG
>SUWK01000104.1 GCA_015061525.1 Lentisphaerota bacterium | reverse complement strand
GTTGCGTCGGCTTTGCTCGCATGGCTTTGCTCGCAAAGTTCATTCGCATGCGGACTGCGCGCTCGCACCCTCGCGGTGCTCGCACCCGTGCGTTGAACGTTCCACGGAGGGCATCAACCAATATCGGGAACAGAGCCTTTTTATATTGTTTCAGCGGCAGTCAGAAAACTCGAAACTCCCCGGATAAATTCCGTCAGATATATCTCCGCCGCACAGAATAACGATTTACTCAATTTGCCAAAGCGCAGTGCTTTTTGCTCCGAGAACGGTTTCAAAAGAATCCACCGCCGTTGCAGAAACGATTTTTTCTTCCGGAAAAAGCATTTTCACTTTACCTTTGCGCGGCAGACGGATCACCCGTTTGCCGCCGGATGCAGAATGAACAGACAAATAACTGCTATCAGCAAAAATCACATCCCCGGCGTATGGTTTGTCAAAATAAGTATGAACCTGTGCCAGTTTCAATATTCCGTAAAACACGGTTTTGTTCCATCTGGGAACGGTATGCAATACCGAAAAACCATTGCCATGTTTTTTCATTGCAAGAACATCATGCTTTCTGCCACCCACATCAGCTTTACCCAGAATTTCTGCCGCCGGATCATTCACCACTGTAAACGGAACATCATGCAATTTGAAGCGGTGGTGCGGCACCATTGAGTGAGCCTGCGTGATCCCCGGCAATTTGCCCGCCGGGATCACAGTGACCGCATCAGAGCGACTGTCAAGCATTTTGACCTTGAAACCGGTCAGTTTCTCGACACAATCAATGGAAATTTCTCCGTTATTGATTATTCCGGGAGCATAAAGCCAGAGCAGAACTTTGCCCTGATCGCGCAATTTTTTTATCAACGCGGCACGCTCCGGAGTGAATTTCAATACGTTGCAGAAAATATACACCTTGTAATCCGGCAACCCGGCTTTTCCAAGATCATCCATCCAAAGAGAATCGTACGGAACAGCGCACTGACCAAGTTCCAGCGCAGTCCAATCCAGCATAGATTTATTCAATGTTGGAACTTTAGCGTCTGAATAAGTGTGGTAAATAACACTGTCAATATCAGCAACCATTGCCACCTGAGCGATAGAACCACCGGGCATATTGCCGGAACGGACACTCTGCATGGTCTTCAGCATTTTGCGGAGCAGTGGGTCTTCCAGCCAGCCGCGGTTGAAATCCAATATCCATATTCCGCAGCCGTCGGTCTGAGCAAAATTAAATCCGCGCATCATCACGGCAGCCGACTCTTCCGGGGTATATGCATAGTGTCCGCCGGTAACCGTATTGAGATGGGTACGGGTATCATCTTCGTAAATCAGCAATTTATTGCGCAAACGGTATGCAGTCGTCATCGTCCGCGCAACAGCATTGGCACCGAACACCCGGAAATCGCCGTAACCGTAGGGTGATATCTGGAAATCCACATCCGGAGATTCAAGCACCCGCAAATTTTCCAAATGTCCCCCTTCTGTCGGGAAATTCATCTCCAATATATATCCGAAATAGTTGCCGACCAGCGCACGCCGGCTGCAGGCATCTTTTGCCGCCCGGTCAAAAGTCAGCAGCGTATCTGCAATGACTTTCTGGTGGCAGAGCAGATAATCCATCACAGCCGGATCATCCGAACGCACCCGCAATGCGCCATGCGGTCGGCGGATTCTTGCCGATTCTCCGGGAACTTCTGCTGTTTCAAAGGTAACATCATTCCTTTTCCACGCTTTTTGCAGAGCGTTTACGTCATTATTGTAGATTTTGCGGAGAAAATCCCGGAACTCCGCCGTCATCGCTTTGCCGTTATCCGGCATGTCATCACGCATACCGAAATAATGCCACTCCGTATTATACACTCCATAATGCGGAGCATATCCGCAAATTCTGCCGGCATAAGGAGCTTTTTCCAGAAACGCAATGATTTTTGACAACAATTCGGTACTGTCTTTGTGCCACTTTTTTGAGGCATAACTGATCCGCAGCGCGCGCGACTGATCTTTGGCACTGAAAACCGGTGCAGTACCTTTTCTGGCGTAACCGACTGTTTCCGGGATATTCTGATCCACATACCACTGCGGCGGATTCATTCCGAAACCGACGATGATCCGGGCATCCGGCACTACCGAGAGCAGAGTCAGCAGTTGATTTTCCGCAAATTCAAAGTCAAAAGAACCGTCAGCATTCCACAATTTTTCAATATCCAATGCAATATAATACAATCGGTATCCGGCATCACGCATCGTTGTCAGATAGTTGATCGTCCGGTAGTCAGGCAATGCAAAATTTGAAGTATGGTAGATCAACGCGGGGAAAAACTCTTTTCCGTCTGAAATGCCCGAACGGGAATTGACATATTTCACCTGATATTTTCTTTTGGGTTCTGCCGCCAGCTGACGGCGGAGCGCGGAAAATTTTGCCTCATCACTTTTACGCTGTTCCGCCAATACCGCCAACTCATCATCTGCCAGAAACTGACGGTAATCAAAACCGGCGATCGTACTCCAGGGAAATGCTCCGGCATCACCGATTATCCAGGGTTCTTCGCCATCGAATTCAGGAAAATCCGCTCCGGTACAGCCGGTTGACGGATTGAAACTTTTCCAGCTGCCGTCTGATACTATCTCCTGTTTTTTCCCGTCGGCAAAAACCATATCCATCCGAAAAATCATTCCGCCGTCAACTGCCACATTCAGCACTTCCACGGCTATGGCATTTTTACCTTTACGCAAAAACTTCGCCCCGTCACCGCGGCAGCCGCGTTTCCAGTTTCCGGAAGAAATTTTTTCGCCATTGATGTATACAGATGCCCGGTCATCGCCACTGGCAATAAAATCAGCTTTCAACGGGATCTCTGCAAGGGTGAAAGTTTTGCGGAAAACTTTCGTCACATTGCGTTTCTCCAGAAAATTTTCCGGATACCAGAGCCATTTTGCCCGGGAACAGAACCTGCCAGCCTGCGGTTTGCCAGCCTGCGGCATCTGGGATGCCGGAGTAATACCATTGAGCCTGAGTTTCAATTTGGCAGGGAATGTTTCTCCAGTTGAAGTTCCGGCTCCGGCAAGACGGTAACCATGAACTTCTTCGCCGCCGATACAGACTATTTTCTGCGCTCCGGGGAATTTTTCTTTGATGACCGCAGCCGTCATCCGCGCAAGATATTCACTGTCTGCCGCAGTAAAATGCCTTTTGCTCAAATACTCTGCGGGGGGATTTTTTCCGGCAGCGGCAACGGCTCCGGCAATATCCACCAATGGAATGTTGTGCTTTGCCGCCAATTGTCCAAGAAGTCCGTTGCTTTTCTGTATATCCGCCTGATAAGCACCATTTACCGGCAGAATATTGACCATGACCACCGGAACCCGGATCCGCCGGAAAAGTTTCAGCATATTTTCATAATCCTGCAAAAATTTCTCCGGAGTACGCCGTTTTCCGGGATTGAGCATATCATCTCTGCCCAGCATGATCACTGCCAGATCCGGCTTCTTGGCATCTATCGCCTTGAACCTGCTGCCGGAAACTCCATCTGCCGTCAATCCCGGCACTCCGAAATTGAAAACTTCAACCGCCTTTATACTGCAAAGCATCAAAGCGAAAAAAATGATGCAAATCTTTTTCATAACTACACTCCGGCTGTTATCAAAAATTCTTATAACCGTTCCACTGAACCAGATGTCTGCCACTTCCCAATCCGGATGTATAAGGATTATCCCTTTTACATCCGATGCTGCCGACATGACCATCAGCATAAACAATGTTCACAAAATTGCTGTGACGGGGATCGGGCAAACCGACGTTGGAATCTGAATTATTGTACTGCAAACGGTAACATCCGGCATTGCGGCTCTGCTGACGGCTGTCCATGAAAAAGTACATCGAACTTGCCTGTACCACATCCGCCTGTTTCAGACAGGTATTATTATCTCCGTTATCAGAGGTGGAACGGGCAAAACGTCCGGTTCCGGCATGATACATATTTATACCGTATCCGGTATTCAACGGCCCGTAAACTGTGCTTGCGCCGCCGTTATCCACCCATGCATCCTGTTCATAGCCCGGATCAGGAGCCAACGTCGGACAGGAGAGTACCTGATCACTCAAAATATTGCTTTTAATAAAATATCCCGGCCAGTAATACAAACTGCCGCCGACCCATGTCCGTTGATAGTTGAGATAATAACCGTCGTATGAATCGCCATACATCATAATCGCAGTTCCCAGCTGCTTGAGATTATTGATGCAGGATGCTGATCTGCCGCGCTCACGCGCACTGTTCAACGCCGGCAGCAGAATCGCCGCCAGAATGGCAATGATCGCGATCACGACCAGCAATTCGATCAGGGTAAATGAGTGTGCGGGGGACAAGGAAAACTTTTTTTCACGGGAAAAAAAGTTTTCCCTTTCCCCCGCGCCCCCTTTCTCTTTCAAAAAAAGCGGACTTCTTTGTGATGATATATCCGAGCCCCAGCGAAGCGACTCGTCACGGCGTAGTGAAACGAAGACGGAAGGGCGAGTTTTTTCGCAACCCGCCGAGCGGGCGGGAAAAGAGGTTTTTCCCCTCTCCCCAAAACCCACTCCCTTTTTCAAGAAAAGCGGAATTCTTTGTTGAGTTGCAACCGCACTTTTTTGTGCAAAAAAATGCCATGATGAGATAACAGTACTTACGAGAAGTTCAATGAGGGAAAAACTCTTCTTGAGTTCGGCACGGCATGATGAAGTAATTTTCATTTTCTTTTTCCTTTCTGAAATATTTCCGGAGTTCTGACATATATTATACACAAAACAATCATAATATTCCTTGACAAAATTCCCATTTTATATTATTTTATTCCCAAACACACGGAGTTTTGGAGATCTCAATATGAAAAAAGTCACATTTACTGTCGTACCTCATCTGCCGCACTTGCAGATCGGAGTAAAGTTGATCGGAGTCGGCGAAAACTATAACCTCAATTTTCACGATCATCCATACAATGAAGTTGCAGTCGTTCTGTCAGCCGGGAAAGATTGCCGTCACTGTGCCAATGGCCGATCCGTTCCCATATCCCGTGGCGATGTTCTTCTCATCCGTCCCGGTCAAGCGCACGCCTATGAAAATACCCGGGAATTTTCAGTCCTGAATTTTTTATACGATGCAATAAATCTGCCGCTGCCGCAGCTTGACGGTGCAGCTCTGCCATTGTATCAGGAACTTTGTTCACCAAAGGAAAAACGGGATAATACAGTCCTGCCGATCGTCAAAATGAATAAAAATGAACTTGATGAATTGCAGGAACTTACCAAACCGCTGATAAGAGAACTGGAAAATCTGCGCCCGGCGGCGAACCTCTGTGTTTTCGGATTATTCATCTCGGCACTGGTTATCATCTGCCGCAGCGGGAAAAGCTATCCGGAAAAAATTCAGGAATTTTCCGCTCTGCCGGCACTGAACTATATAAATTTACACTTCAAGGAAAAAATCACCCTGGATAAACTTGTTGCCATCACCAGACTTTCCCGCAACACCCTTTACCGGAAATTCAATGAATTGACCGGATCTTCACCCATAAATTATCAGCTGAATAAGAAGTTGGATGCTGCCAGAGAACTGCTGCAAAACAGTAATCTTACCATCGGAGAAATCGCTTTTCAATGCGGATTTTGCGACTCCAACCATTTGATAAAACTCTTTTCCGCAAAATTCGGGATATCCCCCGGGAAATTGCGAAAAACACACAAATGAACATTATACTCTGCTCAAAAATCTATCAGCTCCTTATCACGCCGCGGCCGCCGGAACAAGAGCCTTTGTATTGACACACAATTCCGCCGCAAAAAGAAAAACGGGTTGAAATAAAACGGAAATGGCAGTATATTAAACCAATGACATTCGCAGTATCAAACAGTAGAGAGGTTATTTTATGACGCTGTCATATATCATCGGTCTGGTGGTCAGATTGTTTTTGCTGCTGACTCCATTTTTCGTACTTTCCGTTTTCGTAGCCACCTGTGACGGGATGGAACTTAAACACCGGCGGAAACTGGCGATGCGTACCGGTTTGGCAGTGTTTTTTGCCAGTATCATCCTCTACCTTTTCGGAAAAGTGATTTTTGAGTGTCTGGGAATTTCTCTCAACGCCTTTCAGGTCGGTGCCGGCTTGGTGCTGATGCTCAACGGTATTGATATGGTTCGCAGTTCCCTGCCGCGAAACCGGCAAATATCCGATGAGGGTGATCCGGCTGTCGTGCCGTTGGCGATCCCCACTACCGTCGGTCCCGGTACTATCGGTACTCTGCTGGTCATGGGTGCTTCTGCTGCCTCCCGCGCCGCTGATTTGGGAACCACCTATATCCTGATGCTGATCGTTGAACTTGCCGCAGTCAGCGTCGCTGCCGCCACCGTAGGTGTCATACTCTACTTTTCAGAGAGGATCAACCAGATCCTCAAAGATAAAGGAGTGAGGATTTTAAGTAAACTTACCGGTATGTATATCGTCGCTCTGGCTGCGCAAATCATCTTTGACGGGGTGCGCGGTTTCCTCGCATGAGATCGAATTTTCTTTATGCTCTGTTCCCAATATAGGTTGACAACATATTGCGCACACAAGTTGTGGAGGGTGTTAGCAGCGTTCAGTTTGCCTGAGGGGCGGGACACTGCGTTTCCCTCCCCTCAAACTCCCCTCCCTCAAGAACCTTCCCGTGACTGTTGCGGGTCATTGGGTTCTTCCCTCGGAGGTATGCGCCGTTTACTCTGTGGGGCGACCGCCAGACCGGCTTTGCCGGTCGTCAAACGGCTGCGCCTTACGGCTTGCCTGGGCGGTCTTTCCACGGCGTAACCGGCTTTTGCTCGTCCTCCGCT
>SUWK01000103.1 GCA_015061525.1 Lentisphaerota bacterium | reverse complement strand
ATGAATACTCAAACCGTTATTTAACACATCTAATATAACTCGCAATTTAAAATTTGCACTGTACTCTTGGGGATTTGCTGTTTCTTTTTCCATAAAATATGCACTCCTTTAGTTGTGTCCAACTTTTGGGGTGCATATCAGTTTGAGGGGAGGGAAACGCAGTGTCCCGCCCCTCTCCGCTTTCTTTCGCGAGAAAGAAAGCTTGGCAAAGAAAGCGGATTGTCGCGCCGCTCCGCTGTCGCGGCTTGATCGACGCTTTTGAAAAAAGCTTTGCAAAACCCCTGTGGAAGAAGTTTCACTGGGTTTTTTCTTTCGCAAGAAAGAAAGCTTGGCAAAGAAAGCGAACTGTCGCGCCGCTCCGCTGTCGCGGCTTGATCGGTTTATTTTTTGCACAGCAGTATGCGGCAAGCCCGGGTTTTGCAAGGAGCAAGCAAAGGAGCATACTATGTATGTGACTGCGCGAGCGACGCCCGCAAGGCGCGGGATTGCCCATAATGCAAAGCAAAAAAGAAAAAAGCTTGGCAAAAAAACTCAATAGAGTAACACCCTCCACAACTTGTGTGCGCAATATGTTGTCAACCTATATTGGGAACAGACTTTTGAAATTAGCTGTCGAAGAAGCTGTTTCATTTGAAATCTTTCTTCTTTGGTGTTATATTCTGTAGTGTAGTATAATTATTTTCAGGAGGTAGCGTTTTATGGCTGAACATATTTTTCCCTGCCCGGGATGTGCCTGCAAGCTGGAAGTTCTTACTGAATGGCGCGGCAAAAGCGTGATCTGCCCCCACTGCGGCAAAAAATTCTCTCTTTCACCGCAATACTTTACCGGAGTACCGGAAAGTCAGTTTGCTCCGGTATCAAAGGACACTTCCGGAACAATTCCGGCATATATGCAGAAATCTGAAGTCCAGCATAAGCGTGATTTGAAAAGAGCAAAAGAAAAATTCATCCGTGGCATCATCCGTTTTGTCACTACTGCAATTCTCTTCACCGGGATAGCAGCTGCGCTGCTTTTCGGCGGCAGATGGTTCTTTTTCACCAATTCCGGTTTTCACAAGATCGCCTCTTCCGGGAAAGTCGATCTGCACACATCCGGTCACGGAATGTATTTGAAAGCCACGACCGGTTTGGAGAAAAAAGCATTTACCGGAAAAGTTTCATGGAAATTGAATTCCATTATGTGGATGGCTCTTGAATTTCAAAACGGCGAAGCCGACGGCAAGCAGAATCTCTACATGGAATCCGGCAATGAAGATATCCTGCTGTCAACGTTTGCTTTTGAAAACGGCAGACTGCGTTCCATAACCGGAGCAAATGGCAAAAGAACAACAGTAAAATATGATTTGTTTGACCGCCCGCAATCACTGAAATTCACGGGCGGAGCCAAATATGTCTGCCGTTACCGCTGGTTCGGGCCGCTTGAAAGCATGACATTCATCAATGCAGACACCAACGAAAAGATCACCGGATCATACGATAACTTTTCACGTCTTCTGGAATTCAGCCGTATTGAAGATGGCAAGATCAGGCGCACCTGGCAGCTGGATTACAACCGGGAAAATGAAGTTTCCGGCATAAAGATCTACAACAGCAAAGGCAAATTGATCGAATCATCGGACAACGCGCTCGGATTCGGGGTGTTTGATATAATTGCCTCCACGGATAAACTGGCAGCAAAAACCCTCTTTCTTCCGCAGGAAAATATTTTCTCCGGAGAGTGACCAGATATTCCAATGAACGGAGAACTCAAATATGCTCAGCAATATCATAATGCAATTCAAAAATCCCGGTGCAGAATTCCGGGGGGCTCCGTTTTGGGCATGGAACAGCCGTCTGGATGCTGCAGAACTTGAACGGCAGATCACCATTCTCAAAGAGATGGGATTCGGCGGTTTTTTCATGCATTCGCGTGTCGGACTTGACACAGAGTTCCTCGGAAATGAATGGTTTGAACTGGTCGGCAAATGTATCGCCGATGCGGAAAAATCCGGCATGATCGCTTATCTGTACGATGAAGACCGCTGGCCCTCCGGGAGTGCCGGAGGCATAGTCACACAGCAGAAAGAGTACCGTATACAGGTCATTGCCATGAGCAGAGAAGCAGTAGATTTGCCAGATGCGGAGTATCTGGCATCCTTTGCCGTGGAAAATACCGACGGCATCCCATCAAAATGGCATCGCTGTAAAGCGGACACATCCGGAGATGTACTGCACTTCTACCGCTGTTATTCCACTCCGGAAAGCTGGTACAACGGCGGCACATACGTTGACACACTCAATCCGGAAGCGATCGCAAAATTCATCAAAACCGCCTACGACAGTTACGCCGGATATTTTCAGGATAAATTCGGAACTTCCGTCGGAGCGATATTCACTGATGAACCCAATTACCGTTCCGCGCTCTTTTCCGAAAATGCCAAAACTGTCCGCAAAAGTGAAAACCGTGTCAAAGCTCCGGAGATCCTGCCGTGGACGGCAAAATTACCGCAATATTTTCAACAGGATTACGGTTACGATATTCTGGATCATCTGCCGGAACTTTTCTATGAACACAATGGTGAAGAATTTTCCAAACTCCGCTGTGATTACTACAATCTGATCACCAAACTTTTCGTCAATGCCTACACCCGGCAGATCGGGAAATGGTGCGACGAACACCATCTGCCGCTGACCGGACATATGCACTGGGAAGACACTCTGACTTTTCAGCGCCATCAAGTTGGAGCGGCAATGCGTTCCTATGAGTACATGCAGTCCCCCGGGATCGACCAATTGACCGAACATCTGCAGATATTTGATACCGCCAAACAGTGTGTTTCAGTGGCGCACCAACTGAATAAAAAATGGCGGCTGACGGAGTGTTACGGCTGTACCGGCTGGGATTTTCCGCTGGCAGGACACAAAGCTCTCGGCGAATGGCAATATGCGTTGGGACTCAATTTCCGCTGTCCCCATCTGGCGTGGTACTCGATGGCAGGCGATGCAAAACGTGACTACCCGGCAAGTATATTTTTCCAATCACCGTGGTATAAAAAATATCATGTTATAGAAGATCACTTCGCCCGTCTGGGTGCAATATTATCTGAAGGTGAGGAAATCCGCAATATTCTGGTCATCCACCCGATAGAATCCACTTGGGGCTGGAAATCGGATATCCGGCTGACACCGGAAGAAGCGTGGGGGGAAAATCAAACTCTCATCGATCTGCGCAACACTCTTCTTGCTGCCAATTTGGATTTTGATTACGGCGACGAGGAACTCATGAGCCGCCATGCGGAAGTCTCCGGTATTCGGCTAACGGTCGGTTCCGCACCGTATCAGGCGGTGGTCATTCCCCATTTGCGGACGATCCGGCAAAGCACTCTGGATCTGCTGGCGGCTTTTGCCGGTAATGGCGGCAAAGTACTGTATCTCGGCGACGCACCGGAATACATCGACGCCGTAAGATCAGATAAAGCGCAGAAAATTTTCCGGACTTTCACTTCTGCGACACTGGAAACTCTTGCCGCTCATCTGGAAAGTGTACGGGAAATATCCCTCTCTGTTGACGGTAAAGAAGTCGATCCCCTGCTGCCGCTGATCCGGCGCGGCAGTGACTTTCAGACACTTTTCATCTGCAACGTCGGACATGAACTCGGTAAATTCCATCAGGAACATGAACCGGGAGTCCTGGAACGCACCGCAGAATTTCCAGTTGTTCAAATAAAGTGGCGTTCGGCCAATAACGGGAAACTTTATGAAGCCGATCCGGATACCGGAAACATCTATGAAGTGGAAAGTGTTGTAACTGACGGCATACGCACTTTTCAAACCGCATTTGCCAAACTCGGCTCAAGGATATTTATTGAAACAACCGGCACATTAACAGCCGTTCCGCGCCCGCCGCAGCCGGAAAACCGTGATTTCCTGACGTTGAAAGATGAGTGGGATTACACCGCCGGTACCAACACGCTGGTACTGGATCAGGCGGAATATGCTTTGGATGCGACTGAATATCAGGAAAAAGAGTTTTTCATATTCATTGACAACATTATCCGCGATCACCTGGAGATCCCCCGGCGAGGCGGGGCGATGGCGCAGCCGTACACCCGCAAAAAACGTCCGCCGGAAAAGTCTTTGCCGGTAACACTGCGTTACACCTTTACCATAGATCAACTTCCCGGCAATGCGGCTCTTGCGGTGGAACACCCGGAACTTTACACCTTTGAACTCAACGGTGAACCATTTGCTCCCGCCGTCGACGGTTACTGGATCGACCCGGTTCTCCGGACGTTTCCGCTGCCGGCGGAACAATTGAAATGCGGTAAAAATGAACTTATACTTAAAACCTTTTACCATGAATATCATCCCGGTCTTGAGTCACTCTTCATTCTCGGTGATTTCGGTGTAAAAAAAGATAACTGCATCACAACAATGCCGCCGGAAGTCACGTCCGGAGATCTTGGAGAACAGAGATTCACATTCTACGCGGACAACTTCACCTACTGTCAGGATTTTGAAGTTGACAGTCTGCCCGGTGAACCGCTTTTTCTGGAGATCCCCCAATGGCGCGGAACCCTGCTCGGAATCCGCATCAACGCAAGCGGGGAAAAACTTCTGGCGTTCCCCCCGTATTCAATGGAGATAACTCCCATGCTGAAAACCGGAAAAAACCGTATTGAAATCACAGTTTACGGTCACCGCCGCAACGCATTCGGGCCGTTTTATCTGAATGAGGCAACTCCATTCTGGAACGGACCGCTGCAGTTCAAAACCCGTCAGCAGCCGGAAAAACAACTCGTGCCGTTCGGTCTGCTCGGCGATGTAAAAATAACGTTTTAGATTTTGCCCCCAACTTGAAAAGAGTTGTTTGTCATGTTATATTATATGACTTGTTTATCTATCATATTTTCAGGAATTTTTACATTATGATCAAGTGCGGCATCATCGGATGCGGAGTGATCGCTCCAACTCATCTGGCGGGTTATCAGCAGATCCCCGAAGCGCAAGTGTGTTTTTTTTGTGATTTGATAAAAGAACGTGCGGAAAAACTGGCAGAAAATGTCCCCGGAGCAAAAATTTTTACCGATTACCGGGAAATGCTCAAAGATCCGGAACTTGCCGCCGTCAGTATCTGCACCGATCATGCCAGCCACGCCGCGATCTTCACTGATGCTCTCAATGCGGGAAAACACGTTATCTGTGAAAAAGTCCCCGGCAGAACTCCGGATGACCTGGCAAAGATGACTGCAGCTGCAGCAGCGCACCCGGAAGTGGTGGCATCCGGAATTTTCCAACACCGTTTCAATGCCTCAAATATCGCCCTGCGAAAATTGATCGCGGAAAAAAAGTTCGGAAAACTCCTGACCGTCAATCTGAATTTTTCCTGTTTGCGGACTGATGAATATTATCAGAAAGATCCATGGCGCGGAACCGTTGCCGGTGAAGGCGGCGGAGTACTGATCAATCAGGCGATCCATTTTATGGATCAGCTGCGGTTTCTTTTCGGAGATATCAGAAAAGTGGCGGCAAGTTCAGCCAATCTGACCCATCAGGGTGTGATCGAAGTGGAGGATACGGTCTCCTTTACCGCAGAATTTGCCGACGGACTTTTCCTGACCGGCAATGCCACAAATTCTGCCTTTGCCAGATGGCGCAGTGCGCTGACTATCAGCGGCACGGAAGCACAAGTGGAATTCATTGATGAAAAACTCTCATTTCTCGCCGCTGCCACGCCGGAAAAAGAGGAAGAGATCCGTGCTGCTCTGAATGGAGCCGGTAAAGATGAAACGGTTCACGGCAAAGCTTATTATGGAACCGGTCACACGGCCCAGCTGGCGGACTTCATTTCAGCGATTACAGAAAAACGTCTGCCGGAAGTTACATTGGCAGAAGCGGCAAAATCAGCCGCATTCGTTTTCAGCATCTACGAAGCTGCCGCTAAAGGCACTTGGGTCGATTGTCTGTAAAAGCCGACAGTTCCAAATCTATCCGTATCAATGCCCTTTCCGTCCGTCAAAGGAGGGCATATCATAAAATGCGGCAACCCATTCCACTATCAGTTCCGCCCTGCCTTGCCGCACCAAGAGTCTGCGGGGCGACGGCATCTCACGACTTTCTTTTCAGAAAAGGCTCTGTTCCAGATATTGGTTGATGCCCTCCGTGGGACGTTCAACACACGGGTGCGAGGCGGTTGCCGCCGAGCGCGCAGTCCGCATGCGAATGTACTTTGCGAGCAAAGCCAAGCGAGCAAAGCCGACGCAACAAATGTTGCGAGGATGAGCGGAGGACGAGCAATAAGCCGCGAGCGACCGGAAAGAGTGCCAAAGGCACTCGCCCCACTCCGCTTTCTTTCACGAGAAAGAAAGCTTGGCAAAGAAAGCGAACTGTCGCGCACGCCTCGTTGGGCGTGCTTGATCGACGCTTTTTTGGAAAAAAGCTTTGCAAAAAACTCAGAGGAGTAACACCCGCTGGTTTTTTCTTTTTGATGCTGGTTATTAAAAAAAGGCTCTGTTCCTGATATTGGTTGATGCCCTCTGTGGCATGTTCAACACACGGGTGCGAGGCGGTTGCCGCCGAGCGCGCAGTCCGCATGCGAATGTACTTTGCGAGCATTTACATGCGAGCAAAGCCGACGCAACAAATGTTGCGAGGATGAGCGGAGGACGAGCAATAAGCCGCGAGCGACCGGAAAGAGTGCCAAAGGCACTCGCCCCGGGAGCGCAGGCGCAATAACTTAATGGAAGAACCCAATGACCCGCAACAGTCACGGGAAGCCCCTTGAGGGAGGGGAGTTTGATGTGACCCCAAAAAATTGGACGGATTAATTACATGGAATGGGCTCGGAATTCAACCGGGCTCATTCCGTTTAGCCTTAAAGATACTCTTCCATTGTTGAAATAGC
>SUWK01000012.1 GCA_015061525.1 Lentisphaerota bacterium | reverse complement strand
AAGCAAGCAAGCAAGCAAGCAAGCAAGCAAGCAAGCAAGCAAGCAAGCAAGCAAGCAAGCAAGCAAGCAAGCAAGCAAGCAAGCAAGCAAGCAAGCAAGCAAGCAAGCAAGCAAGCAAGCAAGCATTTATTTATAAATAAAGGATTGCTTCTACCCGACCGAAGTCTTTCCGGTCGCCAACTCCACTCTTTTTCTGATTCTCAAGGCATAGACTTTTTGTGCCTTGAAAAACTGTATCAAGCCAATTTTACAGCCGCGAAGTCCAGCAATGGATTATCGCAGCTGTTTTTTTATGCTAACACTGAGAAAAGAAATTAGGAGGAAGGCAAAAAAACTTTTTACTTGAAATATGGTTTGGCAATAGTGGGTTATGTACAAGGAGGGCATCGTGTGCAATATGGAAGAATATGGGAATAATTGAGCAAAGGAAAGGAAATGTTCACTATATGCCCATAGAGAACATTTCAGCAAAGAACCCGGGATTTTTGAATTGAAATTTCAACCCCAGTTGAAAGGAGTTAATCTATGAGAAAGAATTTTACATTGATTGAATTACTAGTTGTTATTGCGATAATTGCAATTTTGGCAGCGATCCTGCTTCCGGCTCTTAATTCGGCCAGAGAAAGAGGACGTATAGCCTCCTGTATCAGCCAGATGAAGCAAATAAATACAGGCCTTTTGCAATATTCTATCGAGTATGATGACTATACCATTTCATATCGTCCAGTAGCGGCCTATTATTGGCCACAGGAATTGATTAATTCTGGACAAGCAGAAAAAACAATGTTTAATTGTCCAAGCTCAGTTGCCGAATATGATAAATCCGCTCTAAAAGATCTTTTTTATTCCAGCTATGGACTCAATTATGAAGGGTATGGCAGTGGAATTTATAATACACTACCCAAAAAGATCTCACAACTAAGGTTTCCTTCTGTAACTTTTACATTACTTGAATCATCTGCTAATCCATTTCCGCAGGTTTACGGTTGCTATAGAATACCAAAAAATCTGAGTACGAATACAACAGTTGGAGTACCTTTTCCACGTCATCATAACTCTCGCCAAATGAATCTCGCTTTTGTAGATGGTCATTGTGAAACGGCAAATATTCCAACAGTAAATGCCACAAAGATTTATGAATTTCTTTCTACAAACAGCTATGCATGGGAGTAAATAAAATGAATTTCAGACTGAATTTTATTCTGATATTTGTTATGTATATTATGCTTGGTAGCTGTTTCGAGAGCAATGCTGCAACCTTAGCTCGATATCAATTACGACGCGTTATTGATCGTGGTATTGTTGATGAGAGTGGTAATGGATATGACGGAAGTCTTAGTTTTAATGAAAATAATGCATTCATCAATATTAATGGTCTTGAGGCAGTCAGATTTTCACAAAAAGGAGATATGATAAAATTGCCATCTCCTCTTTCTCTTAGAACTGAAGGAAGTTTTCGATTAAAATTTATGATAAATCAAATGGGGGGAAAACAGTATTTATGGCATTCTTATAGTCCTACCGGGGATGGTATGGCAGTAATCCTAAATAAACAGAAAATATCAGTATTATATTTCGAGCGTGAAACTCGATTATGGCATGAGTTTTCTGGAGTTTCAGTCAAACTACAGACAAATCAATGGCATGAGTTGATTATGTCATGGAGTTTCCCAGGACAAATTATAGTAATTCTTGATGGGGACCCAATTTTTCATGAACATCCTACATTTATGCCTCATATTTCACCCAAGGACAGTACCGTTGTATTAGGAAACGAACGGGGTGGAGAATATCCTTTGCTCGGAAATATTGCTTCATTTGAATTCTTTGATACTATGTATCGAAATATTCTCAAACGTAATCAACAGATTCAATTTCCACCGCATGATATTGTTTCAATTGAATCAGGAGATTTTAAACTCGCATTTTCAAAAAAATATCAATTCCCCATTCGTTTCTTTGATCAGAAAAACAATAGAGATATTTTACCAAAAAATTATTTGCTTTCAGACTTTTGTCTATGGCGAATTACATTTAGAGCGCAAGGAGGTAAGGGGCAAAGTTTCTACATAGATAATCGGATGTCTAAAGAAAGACGTATTAAATGTGAAGGAAATAAAGCTACTTTGATCTGGAGCGACCTCTCGATTTCTGAACTTGATGAAAAAATCAAAGTCATTGCTACGGTGACCCTGGATAAAAATGGCAGTACTCAATGGCATTTGAAACTGCTCCGTAGTAAAGGTGAGGCTAAATTATGGAAGATAGAATATCCTTTTCTACCAATTTCTGCTCCATCAAAAAATATTGTCGACTCAAAATTAGCTGTTCCAAACTACACAGGGCAGTTGCTACCAAATCCATTTGGGGATTCTCAAAGAGACAGTGACCATTATCTTGAATATTCTTATCCTGCAAATATGCCCATGCAGTTCATAGCCTTTACTCATCCGCAAGGAAGCCTCTATTTGGCTACACATGATGGACAGGGATATCTAAAAACTATTTCTCTTTTTTGCCAACCCAAAAGATCTAGAATTACATATTGTTTAGTCGGACTTCCCTCCAATTCGGAACAACATACTCTTGAATATTCAATGCCATATCAAGTCACTGTTGCTCCTTTTCAGGGTGATTGGTTTGATGCATGCCAAATTTACAGACACTGGGCAATTCAACAGAAATGGTGCAATAAAGGAACTCTTGCACAAAGAACAGATATACCAGAATATCTTAAAAAACTAAATATTGTCCTGCGCATGTGGGGAGCAGCTGATGATAATCAGGCAACAGTAAATTTAGTCAGATCAATTCGAAATCGAGGGAAAGGTGCAAATCAGTGTGGTCCGCTTCGGTTTTCAACAGAGTTCAAGCAACCAATCGTTGGTTTTTGGTATGACTGGATTGCTGCCAAATATACAGACAATACAGCCATTCCGAAAAAAATATGGGCAGGTCCAACACAAGGCGCAGGAAATGGTCGCTTTATCCCTGCATGGTCAGACATTCCTATTGCTCTTGCTTTATTTAAAAATTCTGATGTTAGGGCATTAGCATACATTAATGCTGTCATGTATGACCAAGGAAAAGAACCTCTTGATACAGATGCAAGAGAATTACTTCCAGCGGTTATTGAGAATGAAGATGGACAATATAAGGTATATAATAGTTCTATTCCCTGTTGGCGTATGAATGTTGCTTCGGAAGCATGGCAAACACGATTCTTACAATTAGTGACGCGTGCCATGCAAATGGGTTTTTCTGGTATATACTTAGATAGTTTTGGTCGAGCTGGAATCCCTCTAGGATTCCAATTTGGAGGTGTAGAAACAGTAGGACGTGGTGATTTCTTAGTTCAAGCACAGCGTGATTTTGGTACAAAAGTCCGGAATAAAGTTCGGGAATATAACCAAGATGGTATTATATCAGCAGAAGCAGCTACGGAAAACTATATTGATTTGGTTGATTTGAATTTAATACACTTCAATGTTCTTAAAGATAGTTGCCCCTTGTTTTTTGCTGTTTATCATGATTACCAGATCTTTTATGGTAGGACATTTCACCGTAATTATTGGGGAAATGAAAAATGGAATTTTGATAACTACCGTTATAATTTGGCACAGCTTTTCTTCAATGGTGTTGTCCTCGGGCGGTTTTTTCAAGGTTTTCCTGGAGAACCTTATCCCTTTTCACCTCAAGAGAAAGAGTATTTATCGTTCTTGAAAATGTTAGTGAAATATAGAAATAATTATTTAGATTTTCTTCATCTAGGACAAATGATGAGACCTCCGCAAATAAGACCAATTCCTGAAAAAATTAAACATGGGACAGCAAAACGCCCATACACAATAGATTCAGTTATGAGTAGCTCTTTCAGAGCTGCAAATGGAAATGTGATGCAGTTTTTTGGAAATCTTACGGACAAAACACGAAGAATAACTATAAATTTTGCTGCAGTAGACTATCAGCTTGTAGGGGCCAAAGTAAAGATGACGGTTCTTGACGGGGAAAAGATTATCAAAAAGATGGTTTTTACGGACAAAATTACATATTCCTTGGAATTATCTCCGTGGCAGGTCATTGCCGTCAAATATGAGAAGTGATCTCAAAATTTTTCTGATTTTGATGTAACGAAAAAAGGCTAAAGGTTTGTTTTAACTTTAAGTTACAAAACTTGAGTTAAAATGAATCTTCTACTATTACTAGAGCGTCGCTTTACAATGAAAATGTATCCCTTTCTAACACTGAGAAAAGAAATTAGGAGGAAGGCAAAAAAACTTTTTACTTGAAATATGGTTTGGCAATAGTGGGTTATGTACAAGGAGGGCATCGTGTGCAATATGGAAGAATATGGGAATAATTGAGCAAAGGAAAGGAAATGTTCACTATATGCCCATAGAGAACATTTCAGCAAAGAACCCGGGATTTTTGAATTGAAATTTCAACCCCAGTTGAAAGGAGTTAATCTATGAGAAAGAATTTTACATTGATTGAATTACTAGTTGTTATTGCGATAATTGCAATTTTGGCAGCGATCCTGCTTCCGGCTCTTAATTCGGCCAGAGAAAGAGGACGTATAGCCTCCTGTATCAGCCAGATGAAGCAAATAAATACAGGCCTTTTGCAATATTCTATCGAGTATGATGACTATACCATTTCATATCGTCCAGTAGCGGCCTATTATTGGCCACAGGAATTGATTAATTCTGGACAAGCAGAAAAAACAATGTTTAATTGTCCAAGCTCAGTTGCCGAATATGATAAATCCGCTCTAAAAGATCTTTTTTATTCCAGCTATGGACTCAATTATGAAGGGTATGGCAGTGGAATTTATAATACACTACCCAAAAAGATCTCACAACTAAGGTTTCCTTCTGTAACTTTTACATTACTTGAATCATCTGCTAATCCATTTCCGCAGGTTTACGGTTGCTATAGAATACCAAAAAATCTGAGTACGAATACAACAGTTGGAGTACCTTTTCCACGTCATCATAACTCTCGCCAAATGAATCTCGCTTTTGTAGATGGTCATTGTGAAACGGCAAATATTCCAACAGTAAATGCCACAAAGATTTATGAATTTCTTTCTACAAACAGCTATGCATGGGAGTAAATAAAATGAATTTCAGACTGAATTTTATTCTGATATTTGTTATGTATATTATGCTTGGTAGCTGTTTCGAGAGCAATGCTGCAACCTTAGCTCGATATCAATTACGACGTGTTAAATTAGGAGTGGTCAATTTTCGTTTTAAAGATTTTATTCTACCTGACAGACAAATGCATTATTCAGATGGGATATGACGATATCTTCATCCGTTATAATGAACTGCACACAAGTTACTGAACCGCCGTATGCCGAACGGCACGTACGGTGGTGTGAGAGGACGGCTGCTCAAATAATGGGCAGTTTCCTGCCCGATTACTGCAGAATTCTCCGTCAAAGAATTATTTCTTTTTGCGGATAGCCGGATAAGTCCACTTCAATAAAGTCCGTTTTTCCTTCCGCACTGATAACTTTTATTGAGTTCTTGCCGCTTCCGTGTACGGTAACACCTTTTTCACCGACATTTATATATACTTCCGGTGATGATGGTATCAGCATTTTGCCGCAGACGTAACAGACTGTGCAAAGCTGCCGCTCTTTGACGCACACTTTGGCTGAAATCCCATTTGGAGCGCAGATTTCCGCATAAATTTCATTACCGGCGGATGTCCAGTCGGTATTGAGCAGATTTATTGCGTAAGAGTCCGATGCGATCTGCCGGACGTTCCAGAAAATCTCGTTACTGTCACTTTTTACATAACACTCCGGGAGGTTTTCCGCCGCCAGTTTCTTTACCAGGGCCGCTGAAAGCTGCTGCAGAATATTGTGTCCTGCATAAGCGTAAGTATTTATCAGATACACTTTGCCTTTTCCATATTGAAATTCTGTCACCAGCGGTTTGCCGCTGACTGCATCCCGCACCTGAACCTTTGCTCCGGCAAGTTCAATATCCGCCAGCCGGCACGGAGCATCTTCATCAAACCTTTCACTCGGCAGAGCCGACAGTTCAATGTCTTTATCAAGTCCAAAATCTGCGGAACAACTGTATCTGCCGGAATATCCCATTCCCGCGCCACGGACGCGAACTCCGCACAATTCCGACAGGTCACCGGCATTATACAGATCAAGATCGTTCATCTCAAGCAGAAAATCCCGCTTCAAGTGTTTACTGAACTGCGGAATTCCAATCAGCAGCGTACCGCCGGAAGCGACGAAATGTTTCAGTTTTTCATAATCCTCTTCGATCATGGTGTTCCAACCGAGATGGAGCAGCAGAGAATAATCGGATAAGTATTCTTCAGCTGCTTCTGCAGGTACTTCATCAAAGTCACCGAAAGGAGTCCCGGAAAAGAAGAACCGTATTTTATCTGCTTTCTGCCGCAGCGGGTGAGTGCTTGCTCCCGGCATCAGCACGTCGAGGATATGGCGGCACTTTTCCGGCTGCAAATGTTGCCACGTCGGGGAATCATTGCCGAACATTCCCCACACTGCACACTCCGGCTTATCCTGTTCATTGCAGAGAAATCCGTGGAAAGGTGCGGCGTAACGGCCCTCAATAAAGGCGATTTTACGGATTATTTTTCCCTGACGCGGGTGAGTTTTGACAAAACGGTAAAAATCCCTGGTCATGTCACGCTTGCCTTTAGTCAGTTTATCATCCCACGCCTGACGCTCCTCTTTGAAAAGTTCAAACAGGGAGTCCTCTTCGTAAATCATGTTTGCCCCCATAAGATACGGCTGCATCAGAGAAAGGTAATATACTCCGAGGTGATTTTCAAAATACGGCTGCATGGCATGTTGGATGGCGATATGTACTCCCCAGGTGCCGTCGCTGAAAATTTCTGCCGCCGGACGTGCAAGAGAACAAACATGCTGGGTGTGCGGTACCATCGTTTCTGTACGGATGAAATCGGCTCCTGCCATATACACATAACGTGCCGCACCGGAGGGGTCGCCGAATGCACAAACCGGAGAGACCTTTTTGGCGCGGTTTATTTCAGTTCGCATGAAGCAGATGAAGTGTTCCAGTGCGCTTTTCATATCATCTGCTTGCCACTGTTTTTGCGGTTGTCTGCCGTAAACAGCGAAAGTTGCCTCGTGTTTGCCGACACTGTGGAGCATATTTCCGGCTCCTTTTACCAGAGCGCCGCTGTCAAAATCAGTTGCTGCTTCCACATAGATATGATGTGTCCGGCAGAAATTTCCCCAGCGTTCAAGAGAAGCATCATCAGCCGCAAGAACATTTCCGTCATCATCTTCCATAAGGAAATTACGGAAAACGACCATATTTCCAAGTCTTGTTCTGGATGTATAATCCAGCAGCCAATCCATGCCGCCGTTATCATCGTGCGGTACGGTGGTCATATCGTAGCCGACGGTGACTTCCGGAGTTTCATCGGCAAGATCGTAAACGGTTTTTATAAAACTGATATACTCTTTTTCCGTACTTTTCACCACGACCGGGAGATTGCATCCGGCAGTCGGGACCGTAAAATAAAATTCATTCCATCCCGGCTGCAGTTTCAGACCGATTTTTTGGCTGCCGACTGTAATTTCTGCATATTCCGCCTGTACAGCAAAGACTTTTCCGGCAGCTTTTTCATTGACCAGCAGCCATTCGGGCAATGACAAGTCAAGGTGATCATGTGTCGAATTTTGCAGTACGATCCGATTCAGCAGCAAATGAAATTTCCGGTGATGATTGACGATTTCAAAAACATGTCTGCCGGGATCTGCCTTAAATCTCACCCACTCATCTTCCAAAAGCTGCATCCTCGTATCATGGTGGCGCAAAAAACGCGTGGTTTTGGCGACGGTGTTTCCGTCACAGCGGATCTCCAACGGAAAGAAATCCTGCACCTGCTGTTCGTTACCGGGGGTGTATTCCGCCGGTGCAGCCATGATGACAAGGTGCATTATTCTTTCGATAAAATCAGCATCACTGCCGTCAAGTTCCGCAGTGAAAGTCAAACTTTTTCCGGGTGCGATCCAGGCAGTACGCATCCTTGCCCATGAACGCACGGGAATATTTTTGAAATCATCGGCATCAAAAACGATCTGGTTTTCTTTTGGAGACGGTTGAAACCAGAAATGTCCCGTCAGAGTGACGATGACATTGCAATTCAGATATTTCGGACCGACGGGGACTGTTAAACGTTTTTTCTCCAGCAGTTCTTTGACTGTAAATTTAAAAGAACAACTCTGACTTTGAAAATCAAATACTGTATCATCCGAAACAGACGCTTCAAATCTCACTCCGTCAAAAGTATATTGAGTCCGGCTCTGCCACATGGGAGAAGCAAGCGGCTCTTCAACAGCACAGTGTCCCGGGCCGAAAACGACGTAAGGATATGCCAGATGGAAACTTTTGTCGATCGTGCCGCCGTGACACTTCAAACAGCCGTCCCAGATGAAAACCGGGTGGTATGATGCTCTGGTATATAAACTCTGGTAGCCCCAGTCGATACGAAAATCAAGCTTCATTTATCTTTTTCCGCTTCTTTGAATTTATTGATATCAACCACTGAAACGTTACCTTCGACGATGCCGTTGTCAAGATGATTGATTTCACGGTTTTTCAGATCCGATGTCAGACGGATGATATCGCGGATACCGCCGATGCCGAACCAGAAAGTCGATACAAAGGCGATACATCCGGGAACTGCCAGCATTACGATGAGGAAATATTTGCCCCACATATCTATCGACCACGGGGAAATGAAGTTCCAGATAACCACCACGATGAAGCAGAGCAGGAATTTCCAGATAAATTCATAGATGAATACACCATAGGCAATGATCTTGTCTCCCGTGGAAAATTCCGGCGTGATACCGACAATATTAGCAAAGATATTTTTCAGTGTCCATTTCGCAGTACCTTTTTCCTCCTTGTCAACATTGTAGATGCCGCGGTGGAGCATACGGTCTATATTGAACGGCTCTTTCTGGGTGAGTTTTGCCACGACAAGGTAAAGTATGGTCGTGAAAATCATGGAAAAGAGATAAACTTCATAACTGTTGATCGGAAAAGTTATCGGGTCCATTTTCCACTCAATATACGGTGACATGGGACCTGAGATCTTCTGCAGAAAGTTGTCAAGCGGTTCGACCCAGTTGTGCTTATCCAGCCAGGGATAGACTGTCGCCGCCCAGTTGCGCTGCAGGAAAATCGCCGATACTGAAATCACCATGCCGGAGATCAGCGAGGCAAATGCAGATATACTGTTGCCGATTTTTCCGTAGAGACCGAAAATCATCACCGGACCGCAGCCGGCAAGCCACATATTGAGCATCAGGGTGGTAAAGAGCATGATGTAATCGAGCTGTGCCATCATGTTGGAACCGATGAAAAATATCACACCGACTCCGATGGAGGCGATCTGCAGCATCCGGATGTGCTGTTCGGGGGTAGGGGGCTTTTTCAAGAACGGCAGAATGCTGTCCTGAACGATCGTCATTGAAGCGGAAAATATCCTTGTGTCGTCGGTTGAAATGATCGCCAGGATTATCAGCAGACAGAATAAACCTTTGAGAACCGGCGGCAGAATGTCGCGCAAAGCTCCCGCCAGCATCTGCTGATGATAAAGTGTACGGAATTGCTGGTAGACCGCATTGCCCTGTACTTCGCCGTTGTAATCTTTCAGGGCCTGATGGGCGGTTTGCAGAAATGGCGTGTCGATGTTGACTTTCTGTGAAAGCGGTTCATCTTTGCCGATAATATGGTTGTTGGCAGGCACATTGTCAAGCCGTTCGGCAAAATCAGCCTGATTTTCCGGGGCGACCAGTTCTCTGGCAATATGGCCGGCAACGTAATTTTTCACACTTTTTTGCTGTACGGAAAAATTGCTGTGATTCATGAAAACGATAAGCATTACGCCGATGAGCAGGAAAAACAACATATTGAGCTGTCCGCGGAATGTTCCGAGAACGATCGCCATTTTCTGTTCGTGCGGATTTTTCGCCGCAGTGGAGTATCCGGCACCGATCCAGCTGGCGCGCTGCAGAAAACTTGCCACCAGCGGCAGAATGATCAAACTTACGAGGTTGAAGTCACGCAGACTTTTGATATCATACGGATTGAGAAAACTTTCATTTGCTGCACGATCCGCCATGACCGGTTCGATCACGTCAGTCCAGTTGAATTTCACCAGTACGAAAACGACGAATGTCGCCATCAGCGGAAAAAGCAGTAATCCCTGCAGGGCATCTGTTACCAGCAAAGTCAGAGTTCCGCCGAAACAGATCAGTGAAATCGCAATGGTCAAGGTGATGATTATGACGATATTGAAGGTGCTGAACTCAACTCCGCAAATTTTTACATAGCGGGGCAGGTCAAGGAAATAGATGAAAAATCTCGCTGCCAGAGCCGGCATTATCATATTGCCGAGAATCTCGGTAAATGAGCGCAAAGAGGAGGCGAAGATCCGGAATGCCCGGTTGTAACGCATTTCCAGAAATTGTCCGATACTCATGGCTCTGGTTTCTCTGAACCGGTAGAAACAGTAGCCCATAAGCGACATCACTGTGGCAATCGGCAGCATGATCAATGACCAGAATGATGTGGCAAAACCGGTTTTGTAGTAGACTTCAACCTGGGCAAGCAAGGTGATCAGTGCCATAGCACAGGCAATGTCTCCCATGCTTAAAACATATCTGCCGGCGACTCTTCCGGCGGAGAGAAAATCTGATACACCTTTTATATATTTGCGGGAACAGATCCCCGCTGTGACCACCAGCGTCAGGGGTATCAGGACGATCAACCAATCAATAACGGACATTACGCCTCCTCTGAAAATTGATATCTGCCGCCAGTAAAAAGATCCCGGCGGCAGATAAATGCTTGAAATTACTTGTTGATGATGACTTCTGTCATACCTCTGCCCCAGACTTTGCCTTTGCCAAGGTTTGCACTGGGCCAACGGGCGACGAAGTTGGAAGAGATCGTGGTAAGTTCACTTACACCGCAGCTCTTGGCATGACCATCGGCAAAAGCTCCATTCATCATTTCGCCATGTCTGAACTGCAGACAGTTTTGGGTTTGCTGCATCTGGAAACCATAATTGGATACCGCAGTACCGTCAGCTTTGGCAGCTTCACCGAAAATCATCGCATTACTGGGATTCTGAAGTTTTTTCATATTGATGCCGAAGCTTTGGTTGGGATTGTCGGCAAGTTTGTATGCAGAAGTGGAACGTCCGAGGTTGCTGTTGTCATCTTCAGAGATCCAGTGCAGATATGAGTGCATGTAAGGAACCGCATAAAATCCCTCAAGATTATCCGGATCATCAAAGTCCACATCAGTGACCGTGGGGCAGAATATCTCCTGATAACTTGAGAGGTATTTTGTTGCTTTCAAATCTTTGATACTATCATTTCCCGGAGCGACCTGATGTCCGTCGACGGCGGCAACGAGCATATAGTTCCAGGAGTTGTCACCGGCTTTCAAGGTGATATTGGAGTTGTGATCATCGCCGTACATCTGTACTGCAAATCCGCACTGTTTGAGGTTGTTCAAACATGAAGCGGAGCGTCCGCGCTCGCGGGCTGAATTGAGCGCAGGCAGCAAAATCGCCGCCAGAATGGCAATGATCGCGATCACTACCAGAAGCTCAATAAGAGTGAAGCTCATGGATTTTCCCGAAAAGTTTTTTGAGGAACGGGTAAAAAGTTTGTTTTCAGTCATGATTTTCTCCATTAGTTTTGTTGACAATTTTTTTCGAGAGCCAAATGCTGCAAATACCTTTTGCAAAAATGAATAACCGAAGCACTTTTTTTATTTCCTATACACTCCCTCCTTGTTGGTAAGATGATTTGCTGCATACACGGGAACGCCGTATTATTTTTTTCTTATCAGAGTTATTTTGTCAATAAAGACGGATTTCACTTCACCCGGATTTCTTGCCGGGGGAGCGATAAACATCGTCACATCATTATCCAGTACCATGGCTGGAAATGAGATGCATTTGTATTTTTTGCCTCTGGTACGTTTTACATCAACGGTGATTTCACCGATGATCTTGCGGCGGTTGTTGGAGTAAATACCGGCGGTAAAAGCGGTGCCGTTTGCTGCTTTGCCCTCGGTACGTGCCCAGATGCTGATGATGTATTTCTGTTTAGCGTCGGTATTGTTGGTGTAACGGTCATCTTCACCATAGCCGTGCAGTCCCATCTGCATCGCCCATTGCCGGTGAGTACCGGGCATTCTGACGGCAGAGTTGTCATCAGCGGCAGGATCAGTTACGATTTCCGCCCACAATTCAGATTTATTTTTCGGATTGAATTTATGCAGACCGAATTCATGTGCTTCATATTTGCACCAGCGGTCTCCGGAGATATTGAGGCAGTTCGCCGGAGTTTTATCCATCGCGTTGATGATAGCCTGTTTCATTTTGATATGAGTACTGCCCCAGGGATAGGAGAGCGAAACCGTTGAAGGCTTGTATTTTTTTATCAGAGCGGTATACTCATCCATGAGTTTCATCATTTCCGGGCCGTATTCCGGCAGAGCTTTGTTCAGGCGTTTTGCCTCTCTTATCGCAGCAGGCAGAGAGTTGAGATAGAGGGTGTCAAGTGAGAGTTGTTCCCGGCGGACACGTTCAGCAAAAAGCGGCTCATCTTTGACAACCTGCAGTGCTTTGCCGAACAATTCATAACATTTGATGCTGGTTTCCGGAGTGAACCAGTTGAAAGAACTGAGGTGTTTGTAACAGCTTACATAGGTTTTTTCCTGTGCAGCTCTTTCGCAGATATAATCCAGATATTCCATCAAATGAGGTGCGGCACTGCCGTAATATCCCCGGAGAAATTCCATGGTGACTTCCCGTTCATCCAGTTCCGGGTTCCACAGCATTTTTCCCATGACGTAGGAACGCAGCGCGACAAAATCACCGATATTACAGTAGAAATCCCCCTGCGGAAAAATACCGCGTGCTTTCATTTTGACAAAGTAGCGGATATCTTTGCCGATGGCGGCATGATTTGGGTGCGGAACCATGAAGTTGCCGAAAAATGCGGTGTAGTTCCAGATGAAAAGCTGTTTGCTGATCTTTGACCATGCTTCGATATCTTTTCTGAAGTCGGCATTGGATTTGCCGTCTTCCATACTTTCCCCGAAGTTGTTTTCAATATTGCAGAGCCAGATATAGACATTATCTGCAGGTTTGATGTTTTTTGGAACGCTGCGCGACTTCTGATAAGCGAGCGTACTGACCGGGAAACCGGGATATTTTTCATTTACTCCGGCAGCGATATAGTTGACGAAATCCAACAGAGGCCCGGAGGGTGAACCCTCTTTTTTCTGCAATGTCATACAATTTTTACATTCGCACCAGTTGTGATAATCGTTTTGAGAAATTGACATCTGCCAGAGGTTCGGATATTTTTTCATCTTTTCCAAGGTCAGATGGAGAAACTCTTTACGCATTTCAGGATTGGTCAGACAGAGTTGCGCTCCTTTGCCCATCCGTTTGCCTTTGACCAGCGGGAACCACTCCGGATGAGCTTTGAAATATTTTTCCGGCGGCATGATCTGTTCAAAGGTGTGACACCAGCCGTAAACGTCAAGTTTACCGCCGTATACCGGAGTGAGTTTGGTCCAGAAACCGTTGCTGCGCAGACGGGAGGCAAACTTTTCATCTTTGGCATCAAGATAGTATACTTCACGGTATTCAAGAGGTGGAGCATAAACGTATTCCTGAATGTCGGCAGTCAGATTTCTGTTCACCGGGATGGTCGCTTCTTTGGATGTCCACCAGCGTACACCGCAATATTTTTCCAGAAACTCATAGACGGCATAAAGTGAACCACGACCGGCGTGACCGCCGAGGATGATGTTTGCGCCGTCAGCTTTCAGGGCGACCGCATCGAATTTTTTTACAGTTTCATTACCGGCAAAGTGCTTTTTGAATTGCGCTGTACCGCCGATGAGAAAAGCCGGAGCGTTGCCGATGGATCTTTCCGTCACCACCGGAAGAACGGCTCCGGTGATTTTCTGCAGATGGTGTTGCAGTTCTCCGGCGGCAGTTTTTTCAACTGCCGACGGAACATCAGGCGTGGCAATGACATAACTGCTTTTGCCGTCTTTGGCTATCTGCAAAGGTGCGGCACAGAGCATTCCGGAAAACATTGCCAGTAAAAAAATCAATTTTTTCGACATCGGTTTACAACTCCGCAAGTTTGTTGATGTTTCTGAAATTTGCGTCCGCTATCATCATGCCGAGAGCAGGCGTGGCTTTTACTGAAATTATCGGACTTGCCTCATAACCGCCGCGGTAAAAAGCTTCAAAGGTCGGAATGTAACCGACGGAATCGTTGCAGAGTTCTGCGATGAATGTATACTTGAACGAAGACCATTTTTTGATTTCCAGTCCCCATTCCACAAACAGTTCTCCGGGGGCACTGCAGAACACGGCATCACCGATACGCATAGTGGTGATTTCTCGTTTGTCAGTTTCCGTATCCTGAAATTTTTCGTACAGATCCATAAAAACAGTTTCAAAAAAGGTAAGCTCATCAGCTTTTTTACCGCTGATGTCTTTGAACATTTTCTGTACGATGATATCATTTTTAGGATACCGCGGTACATCGAGGATCTCTGTGGCAACTTCAATGATACTGGTTTGTGAGGGAAGGGCTTTTTCGGCGATATTCATTGCTCTGCCGGCAAATGCTCTGCCTATTTGCTCTGATTTCCACACCCCGGTACCGGGATAGGGATTGTTCTGCAGATAGGCACAGTGATTGATATTGCCGCACGCGCCCTGGATGTAGAGTGTAACCAGTTCTTCTCCGTAGATTTTTTTGAGATTTTCCGCCATGTATCCGGGGAAATCCGAAGAAATTTCATTTCCGCTGGTGACATCTACATGCAGCGTGTAGTTGACGATCATCGCAAATGGCGGAGAGGTGAGTTCACGTTTGAAAAGCACCACACCGAATTCCGGGTCGGTCGGACCGGCAGGCCCCGCGCAGTCGGTATCGTTTTTGTCGATATCGACCGCCGTGGGACGCATTTTATCGGGGCCGAACTGCTCTTCACCGCTTTTCATGCGGAAACGGCGGTTGAATGCCAGACCTTCTTCATGCTGTTTACCCATGCAGATGATCGCCGGAATCTGATTTGCCGCCGCGCGGGCGACCGCTTCGGCGACCTGCAGTTCCATGCGGTCAAGGTACTCATCATCGGATTTGCTGTAAAACCACTCCGATGTATCACGCATTTCCGGCCCGAGATGGGTGTGGGTACAGCAGATCATTACGCGTTCAGGGGCGATACCGGTCAGTTTATGAATATGTCTGCGGATGTTGTTCGCCTCTTTGGCGGGCATACCGATAAAGTCGCAGCTGACCATTACGCAACGTTTTTCTCCCTCATTCATCACGATGATCCGTGCTTTCAAAGGCAGGATGACTCCTTCAGAAATTCTTTCATAACCGTAACCGGCAAGCATGGTGCCAACCGGCGGAGTTACGTCGATCTCTGCAGTCCCGACCATCACTTTGTCAAATGATCTGTCCATCTGGAGTGTTCCTTATGCAAAAATATCTGTAATTTTGATGACTTCTCCGCCGCGTTTGGCAGATTCCACCGCTGCCATGGCGGTTGCGACGGTTTTGGCTCCCTCGTAAACATCGGTCAGGACGGCTTTATTGTTGATGATACAGTCAACGAATTCCGCGATTTCCGCAGAAACGTTGTGGTTGGCGATATTTACGGGCAGGGAGGCAAAATCAAGTTTGTCGTGCATGAGTTTTTTGCTGCATACTTTTATGTCGGCACTTGTGTTGTCGCAAATGATCGTTCCTTCAGTACCGTAGAATGCACTGCGCATGGTGTAGGGGCGGGTGCAGCCGATGGAACACATTACTTTGCCGATGACGTTGCCGGGGAAATTCAGGATCGCCACGGTACAGTCATTGACCGGCCACGTCGTCAGGCATTTATGGTTGGCAAATGCGGAAACGCTGATCGCATCACCGGCGATCCAGCGGAGCAGGTCAACCGCGTGGCAGCCGCCGCCGATCATCGGTTCCCGGCGGGGATCGACGCGCCAGTTGTCAGCTCCGGGGGCGACACCGTAATCGTGGGCGTATTCACTTTCCACAAAATAGAGATCCCCGATCATGCCTTCTGAGATAAGTTTTTTGGCAAGGACAAATCCCGGTGCATAGCGGCAGACCTGACCGATCATAAATTTGGCTTTACCTTTTTCCACTTCAGTGATGATCGCTTTGGCCTCTTCAATGGAGAGAGTCATCGGTTTTTCGCACATGACGTGCTTGCCTGCCTGCAGCGCGGCGATCGCCTGTTCTGCGTGGAAGTAGTCCGGAGAGGCAACAGAAACGATATCGATATCCGGATTATTGATAATATCACGCCAATTGGTGGTGGCGATCATGGTTTTGTAAGTTTCCGCGCGTTTGGCAAGCAGTTCGGCATCGGGGTCGCAAATTGCATAAAGTTCACAATATTTGTTATCGCGGTAACCGATACAATGACCTTCACCCATCATCAATCCGAGAACACCGGCACGCATTTTTTTCTCCATAATTATTTTCTCCTGTCTGTAAATTGATATTTTATTGTTGGTTCAAGTTGTGATTGCAAGGCATGAAAACCGTCATTTCAACTTCACCGCGGTTCTGCCATAAAGCATAGGGAATCGCGAGCGCGGAAGTTTTTCTTATCTGCGGTTTTTCAGCGGAGTAGAGCTTTTCCGGCATTTTGATTTGCAGGGCATCGAATTTTACCGCTTTGCATTTTATTTCCGGGATATCAAGATCGGTCAATTCAAAATTGCTTTCATCATCCAGAAGGATCTCAAACGGGGATAATTCTGAATCGTGGGGCTGCTCTACGCAGTAGACCAATGGGCCCCGGCAGATCGCCGCCTGCGAGGAAATTGAAGGTATGCGGGAAAAAACTTTTTCCACCGGCATGTCGAATTTGAAAAGCAGGGTTTCTCCGGCTTGCAAAGAACCGTACCAGTAGTTGTTTTCAATTGTTCCACTCTGCGGAACATCAAATTTTCTGCACCATGAAGGAATACGGACGGCAAGTTTGGTGATCTTGCCTGAAGTACAGCTGATTTTTACCGTGCCGTCGTACGGATACTCAGAGGCGATTTCGGCAGAATATCCATCGGTTCTGACGGTTGCTGCTGCCGGAATATCAACAGAAAGTGAATTCGCAGCTGTCCGGTAACAGAAATTCTGCAGCTGCGGCAGAAAACGGCAGTAGTTGGTCGGACAGCAGCTTGTCTGGTGCCACGGTTTGCGGATGTTGGCGGTAAACTCCTGCCGCTCGGCATTTTTGTGAGCGGCGTGGGGGTTGGAGTAGAAAAATTTATCTCCGGATAAACTTATTCCTGCCAGAGCGCAGTTGTAACATGCACGTTCGATCATATCCGCATATTTGACTTTACCGGTGATTTTCAGCATCCGTGAGGAAAATAATACCATGGCGATAGCAGCGCAGCTTTCTGTGTAACTGCGTTCCGGAACCTGATCTCCTTCACCGCCGATGACCTCCTCAAGCTGCTGCGAACCGATACCGCCGGTGATGAAGATCTTCCTCTCCGCCAGATCGTCAAAGAGTGTTTCACAGGCGTTCAACAATTCATTATCACCGGTTTCCGCCGCGACGTCCGCCATTGCAGAGTAAAGATACAACGCCCTGACACAATGACCGACAGCCTCTTTTTGTTCCCGGACTGGTTTGTGCGCCTGAAAGATCGCCAGGCGGTTTTCCGGGATATTCTCGTTTTCAACGAAGTAATTGGGGGTGGTTCCCCGGCGGTCGATGAAAAGTTTTGCCTGATCCAGATATTTTTGGTTTCCGGTAACTTTATAGAGTTTCACCAGAGCCAGCTCCAGCTCTTCATGACCGGGGTATCCGGCTTTGCCGTCCTTCCCGAAAACCTCGCAAATATAGTCACAGTAACGGCACATCGCGTCCAGAAAATCCCGCTTGCCGGTCATTTCAAAACGGGCGACAGCCGCCTCGGTCAAATGTCCGGCGCAGTAAAGTTCATGGTTGTAAAAAAGGTTGCTCCATCTTTTTTCCGGTTCAGTGACAAGATAGTGCGTATTCAAATAACCGTCGGGCTGCTGGGCACTGATTACCAGAGAGACCAGTTCATCCAGTTGTGCGGCAAAAGCGGGGGCCTCATCTGTGACGTACGCCATACCTTCAAGAACTTTGGCAACATCACTGTCCCAGTAGACATGCGGAGCATCTTTGCCGCAATCAGGTGTCCAATTCAATTTGAATGCTTCCAGTCTGCCGGTTTCCTGACATTTTTTCAAGGCAGAGGGGATAGTTGATTTTACATTGATTTTCTGGCGCGGTGCAAAGAACGCGTCATGCAGAACTGTTGTTGGATTATTCACATTGAGACTCCCGTTTTTCACTTGCGATAATATACTGTAAAAAACACTTTCCTGCAAGATGATTCAATAGAACAACGAGGTGACAAAACCGACTTTCGATGAATTGTGGTTGTTATTTGCCAGTTGACTGCAATTTTTATTTTTCAGAGTGCAAGGCAGATATGTTAAGTTCTGACAATGATTTGAGTAAATTGAACCTCGGCTTTTCAGAGGTTTTTCGCCGGGGGTCATGCGTAATTTTGCCGGGAGTGTTTTTCGTAATATTAAAATGAAATATCGGAAAATCCGGGAGGGGAAGTTTGACAAATTTTATTTCCATGCTACTTTATACTGCAGCGGTGGATGCCGGAGGAAAAATCAGGGTGGATATAATATGTCGGATTTGAAATTTCAGATAGGCGGTCTTTTTATCTCCAATGGCAAGGGGCGTCATGTGACGCTCAAAATCGACACTACGGAGCTGATCTTTGTCAAATCCGGGACACTCAATATCCGTGTCGGTGAGAAAAAGTATGCGGTCAGTGCCGGGCAGTGGCTTATTATGCCGCGCGGGATCGAGCATGGCGGTACCAAGGATTACGAAAAGAATCTCTCATTCTTTTTTGCCCATTTTTTCGGCGGGGAACAGGAGCTTGCCGATACAGTAGAGTATGGTACATCCAGCCGCAAAGAGTATTTCACCAGTTATTTTACATTCCTGCTCAATGAACAGAAAACTCCCGGCGGGCAGAAAACCTGCGATCTGCTGATGAAAATATTGCTGAATGAAACCCGGCGCAACACTATGCCGACCGGTAAAGCTTCCGTTACTTCCAATCTGGCAAATGAAGCGAAAAGGATCATCGACCTTGATTTTGCTTCGCCGTTGAGTACTTCGGATATTGCCGGCAGCTTGAGCTGCAATACCGATTATTTGGGAAGGATTTTCCGGAAGACTTTCAATTGTACGATGACGGAATATCTCAATGACCGCCGTTGCGAAGAGGCGGCGACATTGCTTCAGTACAGCACCAGCCAGATCAAAGAGATAGCATTTTTCTGCGGATTCAATGATATGCCTTATTTCAGAAGACAGTTTTTCAAGCATTATTCAGTGACTCCGCTGCAGTACCGGAAACTGCACCAGATTAAATCAGTTAATACCATGAATGTCGGAATACCGCCCAGACCGGTGGATGAGGAATAAATATGATAAAAGGAGTTTCAGATCATGCCGGGAAGAGTTGCTTATGATTACAAATTTGAAAAGCTGTCCGGATATGCTTTCCGTTCGGTCGTACGGGAGTTTCTGGATAACGGTGCGAACAGATTTGTTATCAAATCCACTTTGCTCAAACAGATGGTTGATGATAAAGAACGTATCGGATTTGTCCGCAAAGTGTGCCGTGATATGGATGTGGAATTTTCTTCGGTACATGGACTTGACGGGAAATACTTCGACTTGAATATTCCGGAAATTGAACAGCGCGGCATCATGTTTGAATCCCATAAGAAAGCGATGGAGATCGCTGCAGATTTCGGATGCAAAACATACACTGTCCACGTCGGAGCGCATCACTACTGCAATGAAAAAGTTCCGCTTGATGTTCTGCGTCCTCTGGCATTGGAAACCCTGGAAAAACTGTTGCCGACGGCAGAAAAACTTGGAATGGTCATTGCGGTGGAGAACAGTTTTGAGAAACCTAATTCCGCCAAAGAGGTGTTGAAACTGATTTCGCCATATCTCTCTTCACCGGCGATTGGGGTGTGTTATGATACCGGACATGCTCACTGCATGGAACCGATGCCGGATCGGGATATGAGCAAATATGAGTGTTATTTCCCGATCTGCTGGCATGAAGAAGGGGTGATCCTTGAGGAAAACGCTCTTGAGAAGTTGAGCGAACATGTCGTGACCTGCCACATCCATGACAACAACGGTTACGGGGATTATCACGCCATGCCGTTTGACGGCAATATCAACTGGAGGGAGCTGATGCCGAAACTTTTCTCATGTCCCCGGATGATCGATTTCCAGACGGAAGTTGAGTTCGGTGAAGGCGAAAACTGGGCAGGGAAACTGCTCTCTCCTCCGGGGGGATACTCTATCCGCCGCATGGTGGATACTTTCCGCTATCTCGGCTTGCAATCCTGAAAAGCAATAGATGGTACTGCGGAAGTGCCCGGTCACTCTTTTGCGGCGTTGACGATCTTTTCCAGAACTGATTTGTAGTAAAAGTTCCCCAGATGCGCTCCGTTGGAAAACCACGTTATCCGCTCCTTGAGGACTTCATCGAACCATGTCCGCTCGGCATCGGTGACCAGAAAATCGTCAATATTGTGAAAGACCCTGATCTTATCAGAGTTGCGCAGAGTCTTTTCTATTGATTTCAAGTGGCACTGTGCCAAGAGTTCTTTTGTGGTTTTCCCGGGATAGCAGGGGGTGAGCAGTTTGTTGGCATATTCTTCAAACGTGACTTTATCAAGCATCATGTAAAGTTCGTTGCGTTCTGCCCATTTGTATTCCGGGAAACCGGCAAGCGGCTGTTCACGGTGGACGGCAAAGAGCATTTCCCGCATGGAAAGTTTGAGAAATATTCCGGCAATCACCCGGGCATCCTCTTTTGAAAGCGGCAGCAGGAATTTCCGGTATTCTTCAACGGGGGTATCATCGCTCACATGCAGATAGTGCGGGGCAAGTTTTATCATCAGCTGTCCGGCGGCGGAGATCACTTTTTCCCGCATCTCCTCTTTGCTCCACCCGGCACTTCCGGCAACCATGGCATCGATCTGTTTAAGAGCAGACTCCAGCGAAACCGGCGGATTGAGTGAGATGAAACGGGAAACGTTGAGCTGCGGATCACGCTCTTCAAGTTCGGCAAGTTTCAACGTCTGGATGCCGCCCATGCTGTAGCCGCATACGAAAATTTCCGGATCGTCTATCCACTGCCGTTTTTTCAGATCCGCCATTACCGCGATGATCGCTTTGCGGACGCGAGCCACATCATCCGGCAGATATCCCGGCAGTTTGCAGTTGCTGTCGGCAACGACGAAACGCCAGTTGAATGTGCTGTCCAAAGTCAGTACTTTGAATCCGGCATTGTTGAATTGTTCTCCTAATGCGGTCATGGTGCTGTTGGTGTAGATCCCGCCGATACCTGAGAGCATTATCACCAGTTTTTCCGGCGGAGGAGGAGTATTTTCCGGGACTTCCGGGGCTTTCCAGAAGCAGTAGCGCAAACCGGGACGTTCCGGGAGCATTTCCACTTCCCTGCGGTATCCGGCACGCAGAAAATCGCCATTGAAAAGCGACAGCGGCATATACCACCAGTCACGGTCGCGCTGGACTTGAAAAAGAGTCATGCGGATGGTATCATTTGCCGTATCCTGCGGAAAATAGTTTTTCAACTGAAAATATTTACCGTATTTCAGAAAATCCGGCCGTTTCGGGGGAAGGGGGGCAACCGGCTGCGGGAGCCGGATATTTTCTTTTTCAGCATTGGCTTGGAGTTCAGCTTTTTTGCGGTATTGGGCAACTTGTTTCTGAAACTCTTTGTAAAACCACATACGCAGTTGGAGTTCCCGGCGGATAAGCATCAGCTGGCGGTAATTTTTATACGGGTCTGCTGCGCTGTCTACCACTGCGGCATAGCCATCCTGCATCACGGTCATCCGGTTGAGGAATGTGGCGTATCCTGCGTATGGGATGTAAGTTTTCAAGTCAAACGCCGTATCGAAAAGCGTACCGAGCAGATCTCTGCCGTTCATTGCCGGACAGACCGGCAGGATAAATGTATGTCCCGGGCCGAATCCCCAGGTGTTGAATGCCTGTCCGAAATCCGCCTCTGCCGGGGGGATGTGCCACCATGCCTGGGCCACATCAAAAATTCCGGCGATCCCCAGTGTGGTGTTGGCAAGAAAGCGTACAGTTTCCGTACCGGCGGCTTTCCACTCTGCCTGCAGCAGTGAACTTACTGCCCGGGCGGGAAACTCCAGATTGACACAAACGTTGTCAAAGTGTTTGATAAACGGCCGCGGGAAGATCGTGGTGTAAACTCTGCCCAGCGGGTCGGCTCCGTAGGTCATCAGAAAATCCGTACAGCTGAACATTGAACGGTTGAAACCCTCCATGGGGTCTTCACCGCCGAACATCATTTCAACATCACCGGGTGTCCATGCTTCCGGATGGGTATCCGGATAACGGTCGTACGGGTGATGGCAACCACAAAAAACTGCTGTCAGTAAAATAACTGCGACCACGCCCCCACGCCAGCTGAACATCCAGGTTTGTGTTTTCATCTGCTTAAAACTCCGGCATTGTTTTCCGCTTTTTCTCCGCTGTACCAGACCGGAACTTTACCGCCGCACTGCTGGTCAAGGAAACCGAACGCCGTGGTGGTAAGCAAGTTGTGACCGCCTTCAAAGATCGTTACACGCACCATGCCCGATTCTCTGCGGAAAAGCACTTTGTTTTCTCCGTAAGCCGGATCGATGCCCTCAAACTGCAAGTGCGCCGGAACGGCCTCATTTTTCACCATAAATTCGATATCCTCTTCGCTGATGCGGTCAGCTTCAGCAGCAAGAAGATTGAATGCTTCAAGGGTATGGGAAACCGGAACACTTCCGGTGTGACCGTCATGGATACCGGTACCGATATCAACGATCACTTTTCCACGAGAAGCAGCAAGATAGGTGACCGGTGAGCGGTACATCGCATCAGCGAAAACCGCCGGGTCCTGCTGCGGATCACCGCCGCATGCCTGTCTGATGTGTTCGGCGTAACATTCGTTGCCGTTGGTGAATTTTGAACATTGCGCGTGCCATTTGGCTACATCTGAAATCGGACACCATGAGGATACTGCGCTCCACAATTCCGGGTGACGTCCTGCCATCAGCAAAGAAGCGTGACCGCCGCCGGAACCGCCAAGGAGAAAAACTCTTGTTTCATCGACAGGATAGTTGGCTTTCACATAGGCGACGGCACTCTTCAAGTCAGAGACCACCAGATCTGAACCACAGGCATCTTTCAACCAGTTCGGACCGCGGAAGTGGGGGAAGATACAGTGCCAGTTGCGTTCGGCACAGTGTGCAAAAAATTTATCTTTCTGTCCGTTGTCAAAACTGTAGCTCCAAGTATGCAGAGCTACCACCAGCGGGCGCGGTTCACTGCCGGAAGCAGGGGCAAAGAATGCCGGCTGCATAGTATTATCCAATTCAGAAAGAAAGGTTATTTCGCGGATTTTTTCACTCATTTTTTTATGACTCCATATTGATTATTTTGAATGATTATTTGTTTTTGTATTCATCCAGCAGTTCCCGTTTTACGGCAATTCCGACCGGGATCATCAGCGGCACCATCAGCAAATATATTGCCGCTTCCCCCCAGTAGATGCCGCGCAGACCGAAATATTTACCGAGTATCCAGCTGACAAAGGCACACACTACTCCACCGGCGGTGGATAAACTGCCTGACCAGCCGAAAAATGTTCCCCGCAATTCCGGGCGGGTGATCCGGGTCAGCATCAGCTGCAGTATCGGCATGATGCCTCCGGCGGAGAAATAGGCGAAGAACCGTGCAATTATCAATACCGTAACCTCGTTGGAAAAGAGTTGTGCCGCTGTTGCTATTGACGAAGAGAGCAATACCGGTATAAGCAGTTTGCGCGGAGCGATCCGGTCGCAGAGCCAGCCGATACAGACTCCGGAAAAGAATCCGCCGAGCGATGCTCCGGCACTGATGATACCGGTGAAAAATACCTCTGACCCGGTCAGAGTGAAAAAAAGACAATTCAAAGAGACGGTTTCCTTATCGCGCATCACATTCCCCACCAATTCTGCGAGGAACGGTTCTCCGAGCCGCCGCGCAAGTCCCATAAACAGCACCATCATCAGGATACCGCACACGCCGGGGGTGAGTAATTGACGCACCGGTTTTTTTACGGCGGCAAGTTTTTTCTGCTCAACTTTGCGGTCGAATTTCTCTTTTACGAAAAACATGACCAGTAAACCGCTGATACCGTAAATGATACCGCAGCTGGTAAAGGCAGCTGTGAAACCGAATTTTTCAGCGACGACTCCGCCGATGAGATAACCGAGCATGTAACCGCTCCAGAGTGCGGTACTTAAAACTCCGAGAACGAAACCGTGTTTTTCCGGTGGAGCAGTGGAAACTGCCAGAGTTTGAGCCGGATTGTAAGTGCCGGAAAAGAATGAACAGCAGAATCTTATCAGCAGCAGTATCCAGATATTCGGAGAAAGTGCCAGCAGCGGATAAAAGATCATCGCTGCGAAACTTGCCCGCAGCAGCATCATTTTTCTGCCGAAACGGTCGGCGAGCATACCCCAGACCACCATGGAAACACACAGACTTATCATGCCGCTGAAGTGGTACGCGGAAATGTATTGCAGGCGCAAACCGGTGTCGGTGATGCCGAGGTACTCTTCCATAACTTTGGGAATGAAAGGCATACAGCTGGCGAATCCGGCGAGAGATAAAAATTGACTCAACCAGATGAAGAAGAGATTTTTTTTCCAGTTTATCTCAGTTTTTGCCGCTTGCATGACCTTTCTCCTGAGGTGTATAAAAAATAACAAACGATACAGCTGTTTGAGAATAATATACCGTCTGTGTGAAAAAATTGCAAATCTCCGCTTGTAAATTTGCCTATAAATGACTATATTACCATTATGTATATATATGGAGGTGTTTTCGTCAATGGCGATAATGAATTGGAAAGAACTTTTGTCCCCGCACCGGCTCTGTACCGATACTCCCGGTAAAATCACTCCGGAACGGTCGCCGTTTCAGCGGGATTTTGACCGGATAGTCTTTTCCGGCAGCTTTCGGAGATTGCAGGATAAGACACAGGTATTTCCGCTTTCCGGCAGTTCGGATATCCATACCCGGCTGACCCACAGCATGGAAACCGGCAGTATTGCCCGCAGTCTGGGAACGGCAGCCGGAGTATTTATCTGTAAAGAATCCGATACCGGCGGGGCGCACCCCAGTGACATCGGTGCGGCGGTGGCGGCTGCCGCGCTGGCGCATGATATCGGCAATCCGCCGTTGGGACATGCCGGTGAGGAAGCCATCCGCTACTGGTTTGAAAACTCTGACGCCGGGAAGGCGATCAGTGGAGAGATGAGTGAAGAGGAACGGGCGGATATCAGCAAATACGACGGAAATGCGCAGGGGTTCCGTATCATGACCAAACTGGAGATGCCTGACCGTTCCGGGGGGATGCAGTTGACGTGTGCAACGCTCGGCACATTCGCCAAATATCCCGGCACAGCGACCAGCGGACTCAAAAAATGTGGATTTTTTCAGCAGGAAAAAGAGTATTTTGCTGAAGTTGCCCAATTCTGCGGAATGCTCCGGATCAATGGGAACAGCTGGGCGCGTCATCCGTTGAGTTTTCTGCTTGAGGCGGCAGATGATATAGCTTATCTGACGGTGGATTTTGAAGATGCCATGCGTCAGGGGATCATAGATTACCCGGAGCTGGAGAAGAATTATCTGGATATAATCGACTCTGATGCCACACGGACTTATGTTGCCACACTCTCTTCTTCCCGGCGTAAAGCAGAGTATTTGCGGGCACAGGCGATCGGGATACTGGTACGTTCTGCGGCTGACGAGTTTATCCGGCATCACGATGAGCTGCTGACTGGAACATGGAGTACACCGCTTACAGAAAGCATTCCGCAGCAAGCGGTTCTCAAACGGATCCGGGAACGCAGCGTCAGCGGTATCTACAATCATCCCTCCATTGCCGAGGTGATCGGTGCCGGATTCGAGCTGGTGACAGGTATGCTGGATATTTTTGTGCCCTGCGTGAGCGAGATCGACCATGAGAAGTGCGGCGGCAGGAGGGCGACCACCCGCAGCCGCCGGATCGCTGCCATGCTGCCTGAAATGTTCAGTCAGTCTGATCCGCGCAGTGCTTACTGCCGTCTGCTGGGCGTTTTGGATTATATTTCCGCGTTGTCTGACCGCAATGCGGTTTCGTTATATCAGAAATTGAAAGGAATATCGCTGTGAATACTGGTTACAATGAACTCGCCGGAAGAGTTATCGCCGGGTGCGAACTCATCCGGGAACTCGGCCGCGGCAACAACGGTATCGTCTATCTGGCAAACCAGAAGAAACTCAACCGGCAGATCGCCTGCAAGATCATCTCACCGGAACTGCAGGAAGATCCTGATTTTATGGATAACCTTTTTGCGGAAGCAGCCAATGCCGCTAAACTTTCTCATGTCAATATCATTCAGGCACTGGATGTCGGTGATGCTGACGGTTTGAAGTATTTCCTTATGGAGTACGTAAACGGCAGTTCGCTGGAGAGTATCCGTACTGAAACTCCGGAGGTGATTTCCACCAAATATCTGCTGGAACTTGCCATTCAGTTGACCAATGCAATGGATTATGCGTGGAGCCAGCATGGGATGATCCACGGGGATATCAAACCGGGAAACATTCTTATTTCGCAGGATAATGTTCTGAAAGTCGGAGACTTGGGACTGGCGCGTTCCAGTAATGGTGCCACCGGCGATCCGGCGGATGTGATGATAACTCCGCTTTATGCCGCACCGGAAGTTATAGCGCAGCAGAGCAATGATCCTGATCCGCGCAGTGATATTTACAGTTTCGGTGTGATGCTCTACGAGCTTGCCTGCGGCGCGGCTCCGTTTACCGGTTCGGTGGAAGAGATTTTGCAAAGTCATCTTTATACTGCACCCCAGCCGCTGATTACGATGAATCCGGATCTTGATCGTGATCTGGCACAGTTTATTGATGGTATGCTTGCGAAAAATCCGGATGATCGTCCGGCAGATTGGAAAAAAGTTCGTGCCAATTTGCAGATGATCTACAAAAGACTTTATCCGACTGCAGCCGGTCATCCGGGGGATGGCACTGTCACCAGAACAGTGAAAACTGCGGCAGCTCTGCCGCCGGGTGCATCGTGGAGTGCGGAAAAGAAAGAGTTGAAACTGTTGGAGAAATTTCCGTGGCTGCTGCCGCTTGTATTGATTTTGATCATTGCTATGGCATTGATATCCATACCTTTTACGATGGGATTGTTCAAGTGATGAGAATAATTAAATTTGAAACTGTCCGCGATGCAGTAAGCGAGATGTGCGGCAAAGCGGCGTGTGATCTGCCGGAAGATGTTCTGGCGGCTCTG
Source organism: Lentisphaerota bacterium (assembly GCA_015061525.1). Lineage (GTDB taxonomy): Bacteria > Verrucomicrobiota > Lentisphaeria > Victivallales > Victivallaceae > UBA1784. The sequence continues at coordinate 22,171 of SUWK01000012.1, read as the reverse complement.
CGTGCCGGCAAAGAAAAGGAAAACGGCGGTATTGCAGAAGATTTTTTTGATCAGTATCTGAAAAATTCAGAAATCGCCCGGACTGAACGTCTCCCGCTGTGTCAGGATACCGGTTTCGCGGTATTTTTTGTGGAAATGGGCAGTGCCTGTGCCATTGATCGCGGAACGGTTGCCGAAGCAATCAACGAGGGGGTACGCGATGGGTATAAAAAGTTTTTCCTGCGTAAATCCATCGTTGCTGATCCGTTGTTTGACCGCAAAAACACCTTTGACAACACTCCGGCAGTTATCCATTTGCAGCAGGTCGATGGCGATAAGCTGCATATCACGCTTGCTCCGAAAGGCGGAGGCTCTGAAAATATGTCGGCCCTGCGGATGCTAAAACCTTCCGAGGGGCGTCAGGGCGTGGTGGACTTCGTGGTGAATGCGGTGGTTTCAGCCGGTGGAAATCCGTGCCCGCCGACCATCGTCGGTGTCGGTATCGGCGGCACGATGGAGTATGCGGCGTATATGTCCAAAAAGGCGTTGCTCCGCAAAGTCGGCACTCCGTCAGTTGATCAGCGTTATGCGGAACTGGAAGCGGAAATTCTGGAGAAAATCAACGCTTCCGGAGTTGGTCCGCAGGGGCTTGGCGGCAAAACGACAGCCCTGGCGGTGCATATAGAGTTTCATCCCTGCCATCTTGCCAGTATGCCGGTGGCGGTCAATTTGAATTGCCATGCGGCGCGTCATGCGGAGGTGGAGTTATGAAAAAAATTCTGACAACACCGTTTTCATTGGAAGATATCCGTTCTCTCAATGCCGGTGACCGGGTGGTGCTTTCCGGGGTGGTCTATACCGGACGGGATGCTGCACATAAAAGACTTTGTGCCATGCTGGATAAGGGCGAAGCTTTGCCGGTGGATCTGAATGGTCAGGCGATCTACTTTGTCGGTCCCTGTCCGGCACCTCCGGGGCGGCCCATCGGTTCGGCAGGTCCAACTACCAGCGGCAGGATGGATGCTTACAGTCCGCGCATTATCAAAGAGTGCGGTTTGCGGGCGATGATCGGTAAAGGAGACCGCAGTCAGGCGGTGAAAGATGCCATGCAGGAGTACGGTTGTGTTTATTTTGCGGCGACCGGCGGGGCAGGGGCATTGATCGCCAACTCCATTGTCAAGGCGGAAGTTGTGGCATTTGATGATCTTGGGCCGGAAGCGATCTACAAACTTGAGTTGAAAGAACTTCCGCTGGTGGTCGCAATCGACTCGCACGGCAAATCAATGTACTGATTTTGAAATAAATTGGTAATGTCCCAAATTTTGTGAAACGGAAGCATAAGCTTATAAACAAACATTTCTATCAGTGTATAAAACATAGCTCTGTTCCCGATATTGGTTGATGCCCTCCGTGGAACGTTCAACGCACGGGTGCGAGGCGGTTGCCGCCGAGCGCGCAGTCCGCATGCGAATGTACTTTGCGAGCATTTCCATGCGAGCAAAGCCGACGCAACAAAAGTTGCGAGGATGAGCGGAGGACGAGCAATAAGCCGCGAGCGACCGGAAAGAGTGCCGACGGCACTCGCCCCGGGAGCGCAGGCGCAATAACTTAATGGAAGAACCCAATACCCCGCAACAGTCACGGGAAGCCCGCTTTCTTTTGCAAAAAAGAAAGCTTGGCAAAGAAAATGAACTGTCGCGCCGCTCCGATGTCGCGGCTTGATCGACGCTTTTGAAAAAAGCTTTGCAAAACCCCTGTGGAGTAACACCCGCCGGGGTTTTCTTTTTACGAAAAGCTCTGTTCCCGATATTGGTTGATGCCCTCTGTGGCATGTTCAACACACGGGTGCGAGGCGGTTGCCGCCGAGCGCGCAGTCCGCATGCGAATGAACTTTGCGAGCATTTACATGCGAGCAAAGCCGACGCAACAAAAGTTGCGAGGATGAGCGGAGGACGAGCAATAAGCCGCGAGCGACCGGAAAGAGTGCCGACGGCACTCGCCCCGGGAGCGCAGGCGCAATAACTTAATGGAAGAACCCAATACCCCGCAACAGTCACGGGAAGGCCCTTGAGGGAGGGGAGTTTGAGGGGAGGGAAACGCAGTGTCCCGCCCCTCAAGCAAACTGAACGCTGCGAACACCCTCCACAACTTGTGCACGCAATATGTTGTCAACCTATATTGGGAACAGAGCTTAAAACATATCACATAAGTTGTGATTTGTCAACCAAGGTGCCACCGCAGGTTAGATTTTTTACAAAATTCAGGACAACAACAATAAATTCAGTTGGCAGTCATTTATTATTGAAACGGCGGATGATCATCTGCGAGGTAAGAGAGATCGTTTCGCCGTTCCAGTTTTTTACAGCTGGTAAACTGATGTAGGTGTAGTAGTTTTTTGCGGCGTTGTTCCAGATAATTACCTGCGGAGCTTTGATGCCGAACTCCATATTTTTGCAGACCAGTCCGGCAAAGTTTTGAAACTTGAAAGATTCCGCCCACTTTTTCCCGGAGTAGAGAGCGGTGGTTTTGCCGTTGAGGTCGGTAAATTTGTCAAAGGGTGTTTGCTTCCATCCGGGTTGGCAGAAAACGAGTTCGTTCCAATTTTGTTTGATACCGCAGGATATTTCAGCAGTGATCGTTATGGCGGGAGTACTTTTCCGGCACTCGTAACGGTAGACTGCCGAGGTTTTGCCGGGGGCACTGTGGTCATCATCATAGACAAAACTGCCGGAAATCTCCAGAATAAGATGCTCTGGAGTGTTTTTTATGATTCTGGTTTCGGCAAAACGTTCCTTATAGAGAAAATACGTTTTTTTATCTTTCACCAGCCGGTCGAGAAACCTGACTTGCGGCAACTGGGTGCCATCTGCCAGTTTAAGAGCAAAGGGAAACATGTGTCCCGGAAAAAAACTCACTGAATAGTGGTCACTGACAACTTCGATCACGCCGCTGCGCTTGAGTTCGCCCAGAGGTTTTTCGCTGCTGTGAAGAGCAAGAGAAAAAAACAGTAAAACAGTCAGAAAACAGATATTTTTATACATATATATTTCACTCCGTAAATGGGTCTTTATCATTTTGGAAACTTTGCCACAAAGCGGCTTCTTTGGAAAGTTTTTCCGCATCAGAATCAAATGCCGGATCATCTTTTTCTCCGATAAGCCAGATTTGGATTTCCCTCGGAGCAAGTTTTATTTCCCGGATGAAGTCTGCCGGATAAGCGGCGGAAACATCCGGAATATGACTGGAAAATTGGTGCAGGAGTTTCGGCGTGCCGGCGGTATTGCGGCGGCGGTGATCGTAGATCACTTGTGCCTGCTGCGGCTGATTGCCGGGATTGACGAAGATGAAAATTTCCCGGTTTCCGAGTCTGGCTGTACCAGATTCAATAAGGGGTACGGAGATGTTCAGATTGTTGACTCCGCAATGCAGAAAAGTGTGCTTGAGGTTTTTGAAATCGACCGGACGCGCCATTGAGCCGTTGAAAAAATAATTTTTCAATGCCTGACGGACATACATTGCCGTTTTGAGTAATTGACGGGTTTCTTTGCGGTAGTTGCGGCAGATGCCCTCCAGAGATATCCAGCCGAGCTGCTCGTTATTCACCAGCTGATTGGCGAACTTGAAGTTCCAGGCAAGTTTTTCATCTCCGCCTCCGGCGCGCCCGAAAAGCTGAACTTTTCCCCAGTAACAGTGTTGAAACAGCGGCACATAATGGTTCGCCATATACCGCCACGGCAGCAGGGCATCGCATAAGCCGACATACGGTTCGGCAGCATCTTCTGAAGCAAGGATCGTTCCGGGGTGTTCCGAAAGCATCTTTTTGCGGATATTCTGCAGCATCGGGCGGTAGCCTTGATTATACCACGCATCCACCGCTCCGGGGGCATGCGGGTGATTTTTGTCAAAACACAGCAGCCAGCGCGAGGCGGCGATCTGATCCAGATATACACCGCGAACTCCGTAATTGAGGATCCGTCCGACAAAATCTGCGACCGTTTTCTGCCATCCGGGGGCAGCGGGACACATCACTGCAAAAGAGACATTACGGTAGCCCTCGACGGTAATTTTGCCTTTGGGGTCCTTGACGGCATTGGCAAAACCGTATTTGGAGTATTCAAAGTCCTCATCCCGGCGGTCGTGCAGTTCCCATAATCTGCCGTTGGTATATGGTACGACGTGGATGCCGCGTTTCTTCAGTTCTTCAAAGACTGTGAAACTTTCCGGATCGCCACGGTGCTGCGGGTAGTCGCGGTCAAATTTCCCGCACCATCCGTAGTAATGGATGGCGAAAGGCGTGCCGAGGTATTTCAGGAGTTTATCCACCTGACCGAAAGTGCGCTCATCGTAGAACATCGAAAGCCAGAGGGAGTTGTTTTTGAGCCATTGCGGAGTTTCTTCGAGTTCAGTTTTTCCCCAGACTGCACTGCTTTCAATAAATTTGCGGTATATATTTCCCGCCTCAAACCAGTTGCCGCGGAAAAGTTCCATTACTGCCGGAGCAGCCGGGGCAAAGTGCCATATCCCCTGCGATGTTTTGAGTGCAGACGGCCAGATATAATCGACCAGCAACGCTTCCGGAGAGGTTGCAAACGATAGCATTTTGGAACAGGCGATGGGATCTTCCACTGCGAAATAAACTCCGCCGGTTTTATCGTACCATGCTCCGAGCTGCATGGAGGCAAAGCCGGACGGATAGAATGCTGAATAATTGAATCGGCTGTTCACCGGATCGGGGACAGCTGCCCCGGACATGCGCGGTATCAGCAGTACCGATGAGGAAATATCGGCAAAATTATTCAGGCGCACCGCCGGGAAATTGACTTTGGTGATTTTGGTTTGCGGAGTTTTTCCGGCGGCGTCGAGCGTGTAGGAGAGACGTTTGCCGTTCAGAGTAAAAGTGGTTTTTGCAATCAGATCCGGCGTATCAAATTTGATGTCAAAAGTGTATTTTTCCGGGGTGATTTTTTTGAAACCGGTCAATGAAGAAATGACTCCGGCAGTGCGGGCGGTGACGGTAGAATTTTGTTTGCCTGTCTGAATAAAAATTTTGAAAATGTCGCTTTGCAGCCCGTTTAATACGTTGCGTCCGGCGGAGCGGTCAAACCAGACCGCCGGGAGATATTTTTTCCCGGGAATATTGACAAAGATCAGTATGGAATCACCATTGTCAAAGAGATCGAGTATTTTATCGCGTGAGATCGCGGCAGACGGGAAGTTTTTGATAATGGTATCGGCAGCAGCTGTTTCATTGGAGCGCAGCAGAACTTCCACACCATCAATGAGTGCCAACTGCCTTGAACGCTCCGGTTCGGCATGTTTTTTGGCATTTTTCCGCAGAATGGACAATGCTTTCTTTTTGTTTTTCGGTATTTTCGGAACGGTTTCAAAGGCGGGAGTTATCCGTTTATCTTTCTTTACCATCTCCCGGATTTCCGCATCGGTCAAAACGCGCTGGAACAGTTCCGCTTCAAAGATGCTGCCGTGAAAATCCCAACCTTTTCCGAACCCGTCTGCTTTACCTGCCTGAACCGGATGACCGTTTATCTGCGGCTGCTGGTTGTAACCGCGGTAGTGCCGGATGACAGAACCATTTACATAGATGACGATATCCGTCCACAATTCGCCGCTTTCACTGACTTTGTGGACTTTGGCGGTAAATGCCAGATGATAGATTTTGCCGGGTTTCAGATGGAAGTCCACCGGGGAGTCGATATAAGCCACCCAGTTGTCTTTATCGTAAAAGTTGAAGTACAACCGGTCTCCCCGGCGGCCGAAAACAAAGTGATCGTGTTTGTAGAAATATGAGTCAAAGTGACCATCCATATCTTCGGTTTGCGACAGTACGATGCGGTCAGTTTTAATGACGGCAGTGCCGCTTAAACCGGATTGGGTGATGGAATATTTTTCACTGTTGGGAAATACTCCCGGGCGTGAAGTTTTTATTTCCGCCAGAGTTTCAGGAGTGGCGGAAATGAGCAGAAACGCTCCCGACAGGATGGTCACCAGTTTTTTCATATTTCAAAAGTTCCTCAGTTCCCGAGAACGGTCAGCACCGTACTCTCACGTTTGTAGAATTTGCGGAATTTATTGGGTGACTGGTACAATTCACCACCGGACAAACTTCCGGCATGACCGTCAAAGAATGAGACATTTACCCGATCATCACTGTGGTTGCTTCTCGGGGCGTAAGTTTCATATCCGGAATCGGAAGCATTGGTCAGGATCCAGCTGCTCAACATCGGGTCGCCGGCGTTTGTACCATCGGCAAGCAGGATCGTTGAGCTGGGACTTTTCAATGCGCCGACTTTATAGGCACTGCCGGGGGCAGAGCCGACTGCCACATACATGCTGCCGTGATTATTGGCAAATTCAGTACGGGAATCCGCTGAACAGCGCGCTAAAGAGAACATGCCGTAAGCGCGGGAAAGATAGTTCGCCTGGGCGTGTGCCGGTTTGGATGGACACCAGTAGATCGGGTTGTCTTTGGCAAGCATTTTGGTGTAATTGGTGTTTTCGTCGGACAACAGGGATGTCCAGCCTGTCATGGCGCCGTTGCAGGGAACTTGGAACGGAATGAAGTCATTGTAGGCATCAGCATACATCTGCAAGGTCAGAGTAAGCTGTTTCAAATTGTTGAGGCAGCTGGCAGCTCTGCCGCGTTCACGGGCGGAGTTGAGTGCCGGGAGCAGGATCGCCGCCAGAATGGCGATGATCGCAATGACAACGAGCAGTTCGATTAAAGTGAAATGATGACGTTTTTGCATTTTTCAAACCTTTCTTTTGATTGTTTGGGACATGGTTGTCAGGGATTGTTTTTCCGGTCAATTATACCGGAATTTTTACATTTGGATCTTTCTTTGTTTTTTTTGATACCTCCTCCACTGATTTATATTCCGGTTTCCAATACCGGTGCTGATAAAAGTCCAGTCGGGACACTTTGTTTTTCTTTAACTTCGCACGTTTTAAACTGGATATTTCCCGTCCATACCGGCCAGCGGTCTTTGAGGTAAAAAGGCCCGAAGGCATTTCGACGGTGACTGTATACAGTTACTTGTACTTCATCCTGGCCGTCACGTTTTATTCCGGAAGTTATTTCCACTCTTTCCGGCTGCCATGCCAGGAATTTTTCCTCTCCGCCATTTACCCTTATACCCAACAGACAGCCGCGCCATGAGGGAAATTTGATAAACACTCTGCCATTTGCCGGTACTGTTGCCAGCGGCAGACGGTAAGTTACGTTTCCTGCGTAGTACGGCAGTCCCTGCATTACCCAGCTGCCGGCATCAAGTGCGGATGGCAAACGGGTTATGCTCTCATTTTTTACACCGAAACTGCCGAGCAGATAGATATTTTCCAAGCCGGACAGGGCCGCTGAATAGCGGCACTTCAATTCAAGAGTGTTATTTCCGGTGATGAAACAGTTTTCCGGCAGAGTCAGCGTACGCAATGCGGTATCGACCCAGTATCCGGAATCGTTCAGAAAAACTTCCTTGCCATTGAGAAAAACGGTGTAAAGCTCCGGATTTTCCAACACCAGCTGACACTGGTCGGGGAGTGATTCACAAACGAAGTGATAACGTAATGTCAGATCGAGCGTTTTGATCTCTTTCGGGGCAGTTTTGCGGAGTTTCCACGGTTGGGCCATCATGACACCGCGCAGTTCGGAACCAAGTTCTTTACGCAGAGTATCATCAATATGCAGAATAAATTTATTGTGTTCCCGGAGTTTGCCGTCAACCAGATAGTCGGCATGATCCAGTACCAGACAATTCTGCTCATCGAGTGTATACTGCCAGTTTTTATCCGGTAATACCGCAAATTTTTGCAGGAGCGGCTCCTCTCTGGGCGGCAGAATTTCCTGCGGCATATTTTCACTTATCACAAACAACCGTGAACCAAGTTGGGCAAAAGAGGTGGTAAAGCTGTAACCGCCGTCCAGATATGCCGCTTCAACGGCGTGGATGCTGCCGGTTTCCGGATCAAGTTCATATATTTTTCCACGGTTTGCCATTTTTATTTTCACATGAACGGTATCAAAGGAGCAAGTCCGGTTGCGAATGTGTTCTTCCATCATCATATCTCCGGAAAATTCCTTGCCGAAGTTGCAGATGAAAAGCGAATGAAAATCCTCTTTTTCTGCGAAATGGAACAGCAGCGGTCTGATCTCTTTGCCCTCATCGTCTGTAAGTGAAACGCGCCTTGAAACCGGTGCAAGTACGGTAATAAAAGAGTTTTCATCCACCGCGGTGAAAAACTGTTCAAAAACAGCAGCAGCTTCATCTGATTTGCGGGCATCCACAAATTCCGGAGCTTTGCCTGAAAATCCGACCATACCTCCGGCTGCGGCGAAATCTTTGAGCAATTGCAGTGTTGTGCTGCGGATCGTTTTCAATTCAGGGATCAGCACTGCACGGTAAACAGCTTTCCCAACGTGCAGAACATCTTTTTGGCAGCTGCCGTAACGTGCGATGATATCTTCATCACCGTAATCGAAATCCAGATTTTCTGCGAGCAGTTCTTTGGTCAGTTTTTCAAACTTTAAATCCATTTCCGGGCGATTGGGCGGGATCAGTTCCGGATAGCAGCGCAGATTGCTGCTCCAGAATGATTCTATCGGGTGTATGACCAGCAGTTCCCGGATTTCCGCTCCGCCGGTGAGAATTGAGCCGATACGGGCAAAGTAATCTTCGATCACCGGATATTTTTCCGCCCACGGCGATTGGTAGGAGATGCTGGCGGGGTAGTCGCGTTTGGATTCTCCGCGCATGGAGTACCACGCCAGATGCGGACAGCGGAAGTTGATACCGAGCGCGTACTGCCAATCGCCGAGAGCTTTATGACCGAAAAAGGGGAAATCCCATCCGGTACAGCCGTAAATTTCGGTGAGTCTGACCGGTTTGCCGAATTGTCTGGCAGCGGAGACACACTGTTTTACCGTCACCCAGATATCCCAATGCTCGGTCAAAAGGTCGATCCCCGGCATCTGCATGTACTCATAAAAACGCATTACCGCACCGGAACAGGCGGTCTGGGCGGTCAGACTGTCTTCGGTAAGGACATGACCGGTCATTTTCATATTGTTTTTTCCGCACCATTTGCCGATCGTGCCGGAAAATGCTCTGACGAACATGGCAGTGATCAAGTTGAAATATGCCCAGCGGATAAAATTCACCTCTTCTCCGTAATGGAAAAAGAGTTCCGGCAGATGTTCAAGCAAGCTGCAGCCATACTCTTTTTGAAATTCCTCCGGAACTTTGAAGCTCCAGGGCAGACCTGTTACGTTAAAGTGGGAATAGCACGGCTCATCGCTGAAAATTCCCGGTACAACAGAACCGAAATATTCTCCGATGTGTTTGCGGTACTGTTCGTGGGTGACTTCAACGAACTTTTGCACCGCGTCTTCATTGAGCGTATCAATGTAGGTTTCTCCATTGAACCAGGAACAGCGTTTATCATACTGCCAGTAAAAACGCAGTATCTTTTCTCCGGCGGCAACACTTTGCAGAGCTTCCCGGTCAACTTTGCGGTAACGGAAGATTATGCGCTGCTCAAAATCCGCCTCCACCAGAAAATATGCCAGCGTATTGCCGGAACATGCACTGTTTGCCGGGTCGGTTATTTCTTCGCAGAAAATGCTCTTCATCTTGAAACGGTCATCTTCTGTAACTTTGCTCCCCGCAAATCCGGACGGCCAGCGGTCTTCATCGTACAACCACGCTTTCAAACCGTTTTTTTCCGCTTCTTCAACGCAGGCGCGCACACATTCAAACCACTCATGTCCCAGATATTCGGTATCAAGTCCAACTCTGGAGTGCATGAAAAATCCGCCGAACCCCATCTTTTTCAATATTCTTATCTGGCGGCGCAGTTCCGGGATCTCCAATTTTGAATTCCATGCCCAAAGCGGTGCGCCGCGGAAAGCGGCTCCCGGAGTGCGGAAGTTTTGAATATCGATATCTTTCATTTGCTGTTCCCCCGAATACTCTTCACGACTTGGTGACACTGTTCCGCCGCATAACTGACTCTTTCGGCGGAGCGAGAGTCCCGTGATCGATAAAATAATATTCTGTAAAATGTATACCACCTACCGGATCGCCGTTCCGGAGCTGCCGTGCGATCTCTTTGATGCATCCGGCTCCCTCTTCCCATGCCGATGAAAAAACGTTGCTTATCCGGTAATGCGGCACGAACCAATCCTGATTGCCGCTGGATATGACCACGCTCAACTCCTCAGGAATACGAATGCCTTCTTCAACCAGAGCCAGGTATATGCCGAAACTTATCACATTGCCGAATGGTATCCAAAGTGCGGTATAATTTTTAGCAGTTTTAGCGATTTCCAAAGATTGTTTGCGCAGCAGTTTGGTTGCACTGGAGATCGACCAGTGGATATTGGCAATGCCAAACTCTTTGAACGGTACTGAATGTTTCTGGTAGAGTTGCCGGGCGATATACTCGTATTCCTGGAAATTTACTGCCAATATCTTCCGGTGTCCCAGAGAAAGCATCTTATCCAGCACCATCGCGTTTCTTTCTGTCTGGGCGATATAGTATTCAAAACAGTGTGACGGTGTGTAATGATTTTTGTAGATACGATTTCCCATTATAACGCATGGTTTTCCGGATTCATCCAGCATTTTCAAGGCTTCATCGGTGATATCACAGGCGATAAGAAATGCAGAATTTTTTGCAGATAAGATATCCCCGGAAAAATTTTCTTCTGAAATCATCTCCTCCACCACCCGCATTGATATAATGCAGTTCTGTTCTGAAGCCTGATTCAGGCATCCGGCAACGAAATCCATGAAATTCGGGTCTTTAAGATATTCTTTTTCTGTCACCATAACGATTTCCGGGATCGGATTGTTTTTGTCTGCCGGAACGATCTTCCGCCGCCGGATATTGCCGGAAAGCATTTTCTCACTTTCCAAAAGCTGCAGTGCCGCTCTGACTGTTGTTCTGGTACAGGAATAAGATTTGGCAAGTTCCCTTTCCCCGGGAAGTTTTTCGGCATCTCTGAAATCCGCACAGATCCTGCCGGCTACCCGGGAATACAGAAATTTTGCCGTTTTTTGAGCGGGTTTATACATCATTAACTCTCCTTGCCTTATCAATTTCATCTAAAATATACCGTAGGACACTGTAAAATCCAACAGCCGGATTTAAGTACAGTGGAAAATCAGAAAAAATTACCGGGACAAAAATGAAAAGCGTACCAAAAAAGCATACCATAAGTGGTAAACTTGTTCAGTTCGGACGGGGAAAGCGGTATACTGCTGACCTCTGTTCGGCAGCCCGGATATTCCGGGATTAAGAGAAAAACCGGTCCGCAGCAGAATAGTTTTCTGCCGCAGACCGGTTTGAAATGATTATGCGGATGTCCGGCGGTTTTTCAGTAGATAAAGAGCATTTCCCGGTATTTGGGCAGCGGCCAATTCGCATCATCCACCTGATGTTCAAGGGTGTCCACCGCGCGGCGGACACGCTCCAATGCGGCGAGGATCTCGGTATGCTCTCCGCAGAGAGAACGGCGCAATTCGTCACCGGCGGCATTGAGTTCATCAAGAGATAATCCCAGGCGGTCGGCGGTATTCTGCAACGCGGCAATACCATGAGTGCGTTTGGCGGATTCAGCCCGATTCAATGCCGAGCAGAGCCGGCTGAATTCATCCACTGCCACCGGATAGATCATACTGTTGGCGATCTCCAGTGCGATACCGGCTTCAATGCGGAGTTTACGCAAATACTCTTCCAGCAAAATTTCATGCCGGGAGTCCAATTCCGACTTGGAAAGCACTCCATAACGCATCATCAGTTCCTGATTGGCAGGATTTTTCAAAGGTGCGATCGCGTCAAGCGTACTGCGGAGATTGGGCAATCCCCGGCGTTCAGCTTCCTGAACCCACTCTTTGCTGTAGTTATCGCCGTTGAAAATGATTCTTTTATGCTGCTTGATTATCTGTTGGAGGATCTTCTGCAGTCCGGTGTTGAAATCGGTATTTCCCAGATTCTCCAACTGTTCAGAAATAAAATCAAATGACTCTGCGGCAATGGTGTTGAGCATCATATTCACCGCTGAACACGACTGTCCGGAACCCGGCGCACGGAACTCAAACTTGTTTCCGGTAAAGGCAAAGGGACTGGTACGGTTGCGGTCAGTGGCATCCCGGGGCAGCGGCGGCAGCATGTCGGCACCGATTTTGAGTGCGCCCGGACGGCATTTTGAACCGGTCACACTGCCGTTCTCGATCTGTTCGATCACTTCGGTAAGCTGATCGCCGAGGAAGATGGAAATGATCGCCGGGGGAGCTTCGTTTGCCCCCAGACGATGATCGTTGCCCGCGCTGGCGGTGACGGCACGCAAGAGATCACTGTGCAGATCGACCGCGCGGATAACCGCACAAAGAGCGGTCAGAAATATCGCATTGCGGTGTGGGTCACTGCCGGGTTTGAGCAGACTCAAATCACCGTAATCCAGTGACCAGTTGCAGTGTTTTCCTGAACCGTTGACACCGAAAAAGGGTTTTTCATGCATCAGACAGACCAGATTGTGCCGGTCGGCAACCACCCGCAGGACTTCCATTATCAGCATATTGTGATCGACTGCCAGATTGAGTTCCTCGTAACGCGGAGCGATCTCAAACTGGGCGGGAGCTGCCTCGTTATGCCGGGTCTTAGCCGGAATACCGAGTTTCCAGAGTTCCCGTTCAACTTCGGTCATGAATGCCAGTATCCGGGGCTTGATGGAACCGAAGTAGTGGTCTTCCATCTGCTGATGTTTCGGCGGCGGCGCACCGAAAAGGGTCCTGCCGGTCTGCATAAGATCCGGACGCTGGAGATAGAAAAGTTTATCTATCAGAAAATATTCCTGTTCCGCACCCAACGTCACCATTACCCGTTCTTCAGGAAAACTGAAACACTTCATCAACCGGGTCGTGGCACGGTTCAATGCCTGAATGGAGCGGAGCAGCGGAGTTTTCTTATCCAGAGCTTCTCCGGTAAAGCTGCAGAATGCAGTAGGAATACAGAGCGTTGCTCCATTGCTGTGGCGTTTGATAAATGCCGGACTGGTCGGATCCCACGCAGTATATCCGCGTGCTTCAAAAGTACAGCGCAAACCTCCGGATGGGAAACTGGAGGCATCCGTTTCTCCGCCGATAAGGTTTTTGCCGGAAAACTCCATCAATGCTTTCCCGTCATTGTCCAGTTCCAGAAAGGCATCGTGTTTTTCGGCGGTTCCGCCATTGAGCGGCTGGAACCAGTGGGTAAAGTGGGTCGCTCCTCTTTCCAAAGCCCAGCTCTTCATGGCAGAAGCTATATCACCGGCAAGAGCCGGGTCAAGCGGTCTGCCGAAATGGATGGTTTCGTTCAGTGCATCGGTCACTCCGGCAGGCAGATATTGTCGCATGACTTCGGTGGTGAAAACATCACTGGCAAAGTCACTTATAGATGCGGCAGTTCCCGGCATCGGGGGATTGCCGCTGCGGACTGCGATCTCTTTGACCGCATCGGCGCGATTGTAATTACTCATCGGAATGACCTTTCAAAATGAAAAAACATTGACATACAGATAATATACTTTGTAAAGCAGCTTTTCGCAAGTTTTATTTTCTGAAAATGTCATATACTTCATCTGAAACGGCAGCATTGAGGATTTTTTTAATATTCAGCCACACAGTAAACAACAGAAAAATTATCAGCGGATAAGAAAAAGGCTCTGTTCCCGATATTGGTTGATGCCCTCTGTGGCATGTTCAACGCTCGGGTGCGAGGCGGTTGCCGCCGAGCGCGCAGTCCGCATGCGAATGAACTTTGCGAGCATTTCCATGCGAGCAAAGCCGACGCAACAAATGTTGCGAGGATGAGCGGAGGACGAGCAATAAGCCGCGAGCGACCGGAAAGAGTGCCAAAGGCACTCGCCCCGGGAGCGCAGGCGCAATAACTTAATGGAAGAACCCAGTGGCTTTGAGGAGTCACGGGAAGGCTCTTGAGGGAGGGGAGTTTGAGGGGAGGGAAACGAAGTGTCCCGCCCCTCTCCGCTTTCTTTCGCAAGAAAGAAAGCTTGGCAAAGAAAGTGAACTGTCGCGCCGCTCCGCTGTCGCGGCTTGATCGACGCTTTTTTGGAAAAAAGCTTGGTAAAAAAACTCAATAGAGTAACACCCTCCACAACTTGTGTGCGCAATATGTTGTCAACCTATATTGGGAACAGAGTTAAGAAAAAACCGCTTTTGCATTACATAAATTTGCAATGTATGAAAAAATTTGTCTGCACAGCATGGTGAAAAAATTCTACTTTCCGGTGATTTTAAAAGTATTCAAAAAAAATCCGTATAAAATAGCACCGGTAATGGATTTTTTCAAGGATGAATGAGCCGTTGCAGAAACTTTTTCTAATTGCGGAACCACGACCAGCAGCGCATGGCTGCCACTGTGATGAAAAACGCAATGCCCGGCAGATATTTCTGCATCATATACGCAGCAAAAGCTCCGGCGGCGATGCCGAGGAAACGTATCTGTTCCGTTCCGGTATCCCGTTCTCCGCACAACTCTCCATCCAGCGCGGAAAAGTGATATCCGCCGAAAAGCAGTGCCGCTGCGGCAAATATCGTACCACCGAAGAAAAATGATGCCAGCAACGCTGCCAGTGCCATCATACCTGCCGCCAGAGCGGTATTTTTTCTTTTATACGGACGGCGGAATATCCATATCATCGTTATACTGATCATCAGCGATGTTACCAGTGAAACCGGCGGCAATCCACTCAATGCCCTCGGCAGCATCAGGGCAAAAAGCAGTGTGAAACCGGCGCAGTTCAAGATGATACGGAAATTTTCCGGTTCCGGTCTGCGGACGTGGAAGAACCATATGCCGCTGAGAATTATCAACGCAGCCAGACCATAAAAAAGGTGGTAAAAAATCATATTTTCCTGAACCGCCGGAACGTTGATTTCCCGGCCTTCAAAATCGACCAGCAAACCGGTCAATGCTCCTGCTTTCGGCGCGTTGAGCATCGGATCCTTGAAGTGACGTATAAATTGGGCATCCATTTTTTCCGGATCGGTATCCAATTTTCTGCCCGGTGACATAGCGGCAAACTCTCCGTCAGATCCCGGCAGGATATGCCATGAATATTGCGGTGCCAGATGACAGTATGACACCGGCATTATCAGGACACCATCTTTGTCCAATGCATGAATGAGGGCAGATATCCCATTGCTGCCGGAGCGGGGAATTTCGCTGACGACTATCAGTGAACTGCATGCCGGAACCACTCCGGGCAACAGCGGCAGGAAGTGTATGTCAGCAGCCTCGTTGAGTACTTTGAACGTGTTGAGATGATCTTCGGATCTGCCGCCGAAAAAGATGATTTTCGGGAACTCATCATCTCCCGTTTTTTCAGGGACAAGGGAAAATCCGCAAATCACTGTTCCGGTATCTATCATAAAAACATCTCTGCTTTCCGACGGGGGAAACGGATAGATTGCCAGGAGTACTGCCGCCAGCAAAATCATCTCTTTCGCAGATTTCGCAGTATAATTCAATCCGCCGTGAATCAGAGTCAGAAGTATCAGAATAAAAACATTTTCCGGTATTGTATATATACCGGCAAGCGTTCCGCCGAAAAGCAATCCGCCGCAGAATATCCGGGATATCTGCCATTGGCGCATCAATAGCGGGTTGCTGCCGTACCAGATACCGAAAACCGGCAGCATCAGCAGTGTCCGCAGTTCCGACGGCGGCAGAAATTGTATCAGTGCCAGCAGCAGTCCCGGGGCGGCACATTGCCATGAAACGGGAATGAAACGGTGCAGATAAAGACCGGTACCGATCATCAATGCGCCGAATCCGATAAAACGCCACTCCGGGCAGGAGAGGATTTCGGAAAGCAGGAAATTGCCCCAGGCGATACCGAGGGCAAAAAGGAGGAGTCCGAGAATTTTTTCCTTGAGTTTAAGCATGATTCATTCATCCCGGCAGCGTGTTGGTTTTATCGCGCTGCCGGGATGACGGGTTTCCTTATTTTTCCGCGGCTTCGATTTTGTCAAAACCGGTGTAGGGACGGAGAACTTCCGGAATGATGATGGAACCATCTTTCTGCTGATAGTTTTCCATAATGCAGATGATCATACGGTCAGTTGCCGCAGTGGCACTGATGGTATGGACATAACCGCGCTGATCGCCGTCTTTGTAACGGATGTTCAGACGGCGGCTCTGGAATTCGGTCAGGTTGGTGTTGCTGGTCACTTCACGATAGCCGCCGAAGCTGGGGAAGAACGCTTCGATATCGTACTTCTTATATCCGGGCGCACCCAGATCACCGACGCAGACATTGACCACGTGGTATGGCAGTCCCAAAGCCTGCAGCAGAGCTTCTTCATTTTCCAGACAGAACTCATGGTATTTGGGGGATTCCTCGGGTTTGCAGAAGACGATCTGCTCAACTTTGTGGAATTGATGCACCCGGAAAATACCTTTGGAAGCTCTGCCGTAACTGCCGGCTTCCGTACGGAAACACGGCGTATAAGCGGTGTAGCACAGCGGCAGCTGCGTTCCGTCAAGCACATCATCAGCGTGGTAACCGACCAGAGTCTGCTCACTGGTTCCGATCAGAGCGAGATCTTCACCGGTGATGTTGTAGGTCTGATCTGCGAAAAACGGCAGATAACCGGTACCGAAAAGGGTGCGTTCTTTGGCAAGGCAAGGGGTCATGAATACGGTGAAACCGCGTTCGGCAAGGAACTTCTGAACCCAGAAGAAGAACGCCTGCGCCAGCACTGCACCTTTGCCCTTCCAGTAGTAGAAACCGGTCTGGGCGACTTTTGAACCGCGGGCGATATCCAGAATATCCAGAGCTTCACCGAGCTGCTGGTGATCTTTGATCTCAAAATCAAATTCACGGATGGTACCGACTTTACGGATCTCTTCGTTGCCGGTGTCATCGGTGCCGTCCGGAACATCCGGGGCAAGGAGGTTGGGCATACGGATGAGAACCTGGTGGATACGCTCCTGCAGTTCGGCAAGTTTGTTCTCTTTTTCGCCGAGCTGGAGTTTGATCTGTTTGACCTGATCTCTGGCAGCGGGATCTTTAGCGCACTCTTTGCTCAAACGGTTGCGTTCACCGCGCAGATTTTCGATTTCGCTGTTGAGAATACGGCAGTCGGCGTCCAGTTTCACCAGACCGTCGATATCGATGGGATAACCGCGGCGGATACAGTTCTGCCGCACCATTTCCGCATTGTCGCGGATGATTTTGATATCAATCATTTTGACAATTCCTTATTTTTGATCTATTAGAATTGGGGCATGGGGAAGTTCGCCATGAATGCTTTGACCTCTTCACCGATGGCGGCAAGAGCGGCATCATCATCTTTTGCAGCAACAGCGCGGTCGATGAATTCAGCGACTTTGACCATATCAGTTTCTTTGAGACCGCGGGTGGTGATCGCCGGGGTACCGATACGGATACCGCTGGTGACGAAGGGTTTTTCCGGATCGAAGGGGATCATGTTTTTGTTGGCGGTGATGCGCGCTTTATCCAAAGCGTTGGCAACTTCTTTGCCGGTAGCGTGTTTGGGACGCAGGTCGATGAGGGCAAGGTGGTTGTCAGTGCCGCCGGAAACAATGCGGAAACCGCGGGCTGCAAGCTCGTCAGCCAGTTTGGCAGCGTTGAGCTTCACCTGACGCTGATAGGCTTTGAACTCATCTTTGAGAGCTTCTCCGAAACAGACCGCTTTGGCGGCGATGACATGTTCCAGAGGACCGCCCTGCAGACCGGGGAAGACTGCGGAGTTGATCGCTTTGATGTACTGCTCGCGGCAGAGGATCAAACCGCCGCGCGGACCGCGCAGGGTCTTGTGGGTGGTGGTGGTAACGATGTCAGCATAGGGAACCGGCGAAGGATGTTCTCCGGCGGCGACCAGACCGGCGATGTGCGCCATATCCACGAAGAGGATTGCACCGACTTTATCAGCGATCTTGCGCAGACGGGGGAAATCCAGAATACGCGGATAAGCACTGGCACCGGCAAGGATCATTTTGGGTTTGCATTCCAGAGCGAGTTTTTCAACTTCATCGTAGTCGATCTGCTCGGTTTCGGCACTGACACCGTAGGGAACCATATTGTAGAGTTTGCCGGAGAAGTTGAGCGGATGACCGTGGGTCAGGTGACCGCCGTGGTCAAGGCTCATGGCAAGAACCGTGTCGCCGGGCTGGCAAAGTGCGGTATAGACCGCCTGATTGGCACCGCTGCCGGAGTGGGGCTGGACGTTGGCGGCTTCAGCACCGAAAAGTTTTTTGGCGCGTTCAATGGCGAGAGTTTCCACCTCGTCGATAAATTCACAGCCGTTGTAGTAACGTTTACCGCTGTAACCTTCAGCGTATTTGTTGGTCAGAACGGAGCCCTGGGCAGCGCGGACGGCGCAGCTGGCAAAGTTTTCGCTGGCGATCAGCTCGATGCCGTCGTTCTGACGGGCGGCTTCGCGATCGATCATCGCGGCGAGTTCCGGATCGGCATCGCGCAGAGCGGCGATATCATCATAGGAAGCGGTTTCAAGTTTGGTCAGACGGCGGGTATGACGGGCATCTCCGCTGTAATCGGTCGCGAGCCAGAGCGTGATATATTCTTTCATCTCGTCCAAAGAGAGGTTGTCGCCGGAAAGAACGAGGCAGTTTGAGCAGTTGTGCTGGCGGCTGGAAACCACGTTTTTCTGCGTGTGGCAGAGCGCGGCACGGACACCGTGATAGCGATTGGCTGCGATGCTGACACCGATGCCGGAGCGGCAGAACAAGATGGCGGCATCAGCTTTGCCCATGGCGACCGCTTTGGCGGCGGGAACAGCAAAATCCGGATAGTCATCTTCGGCATCCATGGTGAATGCACCGCAGTCGACAACTTCGTGACCGAGTTCTTTAAGAAACGCGGCGATGGTGTTTTTCGCCTCAAATGCACCGTGATCGGCACCGAGACTGATCGTCAATTTGCGATTGGCGATATCGGTAAGTTCTTTCATTTTCAAAACTCCTTTTTTGTTTTGGTATACTTTTATTGTCTGTTAAATTTCAAAAAACTCTTTCCACTTTTCCAGTCCCCGGCGGATCTCCGCCAGAGTTTCCCGGTAGACACCGGTACTCTGCCCGAATGGGTCAGATACATCGGCATCTGCCAGCAGAGTGAAACACTTCTCTGATGCTTCCGGCACGCGCATGAGCAGTTCTCTGCGGTGCGAAGCGGTCATTGTCAGGATCAGCGAACTTTCTCTGACCAGATCATATGTCACACTTTGCGAACGGAACATGCTGCCGTCGATCCCGTTTTCAGCCAGTACAGCAAGAGAGTTTCCGCTCATTGCTTCACCGTCAAAAGCGTAAAGTCCGGCGGAGACGCATCTGACTTTTCCCTTGAGCATTCCGGCAAAACAAAGTTCTGCCATCGGACTGCGGCAGGTGTTGCCGGTGCAGATGAAAAGCACCATTGGCAATGTTGATGCCGGTTCAGTATTTCCGTTCATATATATAATATACCTCCTCAATGCGTGGATTCCAAACAGGAAAAGCCCTCGCGCCAGCGGGAACAGCGAACTTTTTTAACAAAAACGCACTCTGTATTGGAAAATTCACACTTCCCATCCTCATTTACCGCTCCGCACGGACCGTTTATCATCCGCATCGGACAATTGTTTATACAGATAAAATGGTGCTGCGGTAAAGAACATTTCTCACAAGTCTGGCAATTTGCCAACAATTTTTTCAACAGATAGTCCCTGCCGGCACGTTGGGTATCGGCATTGGCAAATAAGAAACGTTTCAGATAATATTGGAATTTTTCCTTCCATGAAAAATCAACTTTCCCGGGATCGTTGATTACCGGCGGTTCGTCAAAGTTGTACGGACGGCGCAGTACCCGGTCAAAAAGATGGAAGCGGCTGGCTCCGCCGCCCATTTCTGCTCCGGCCTGATGCGAGTTGTATTCATCGAGCCAATGCTCAAAGGTCCGGAATTCCTGCAGCGCGGAACGGATCCTTGCGGCGACCACCTGCGCTCTGCCGGGGAAATCCACTCCGGAAATTTGTACGCCGTTGTACCCCATCAGGCGGCATCCGGCGGCCTGCAGTTCAATGCGGCGGTACTGTGCCGCCTCAAATTGAGCTTTGCTGCCGGAAAGTTCCTGTTCCAGAAGTTTTCGGAATGCCGGAGTCATCCGGACGCCCGGAATCTTGCCGGAGATGATTTTTTCAGCTTTGTCCGGGGAAAGCAGAGTCAGATGTGCTATCAGCGGCAGAAAGGATTTTTTGTGGAGCATGAACCAGGCAAGAGTCTGATTCTGCAGCATATCCCAGCCGCTCTGACAGACGATGAATTGCGCACCGGCGTTGATTTTTCCGGTGAGACTGTTGTAAAGGGCGAAAGCCGTGTTGTGATCGTAGTGGAACGGATTGAACTGTGCACCGGCAAAAAATCCGTTTTCTCTCATGGAGATCATTTGCAGTTGTCTGGTACTGCAGGTGAATCCTCTGGCACGGCACTCCCTTAAAGAGAGATCCACGGCGCTGCCGGTGACTGAAACGAGATTCAATATACCGGCATTTGCGGCGATATTGAGCAATTCATTGATCTGTCCGGGAGTTCTGCCGTTGCCGGAAAGATAGCAGAGATGATTGTTGCGGCGCTCTTCCGGCAATGCTGCGGCGATCTCCACCGCGCTCCACGGCGCGCCGTAATGATCGGTGATGGCAATACCACCGCAGAGATCGTTCTGCTTTTCCATCGTATCGGCAAGTGGGGTGATCCGTTCGATGACCGCTTCCAACCGGCGTTCATTTTCCGGCGGGGTACATTCGGCAAGGAAGATGAATTTTCCGGCATCAAGGGTGTTTTTCAACGGGTTGACAATGCTGTTCAAAGAGATGTCAAGCTGCATTTCACTCATGCTGGAATCTCCTTCATTTTGCGGTCAAAAATGAAAAACACTGCTCCGGAAAGGTTGGTGATGATCAAGATAACGGTGGCGATTATCTGTGCGGTCCCGGCAGCTTCAGCAGAGCATCCGGCAGCTGTGAGCAGGGCGATGGTGACGGCATCGCGTGCGCCGATACCGCCGGGGAAAAGCGGGATCAAACCGGCGATATTTCCGGCGATGACGGCGGTACATATACCGGTTGCGGATAGTGCAGTACCGGTACCGGCAAGCAGAAAGATCATGGCAAGAGCCGGGGGCAGATGGATCAAACAGATGCTCAACAGAGTCCAGCGGGTGATGAGGTTGTGATTTTTTGCACAGGCATCCACGGAATTTTCAATCCGGGTTATTTTGCCGGAACTTTTCCGGTCGAGGAGGAATTTCAGTTTTTTTATGCCGGGAATGCGGTCAAGCTGATGATGGATAAATACTGCACAACCTGCGAGGAAACCTGCAAGGCAGACTCCGGTCAGGAGCCACCACATCAATACACCGGCGATTTTTCCGGGAGCATCAGGGATATCCGCAAAATATTGGCGTCCGCAGAAAAAGAGGATCAGGGCGAGCAGAAAGAGGGCGATCATGCCGACGATACGATCCATGAGTATGGAGAAGATGCCTTCGGTTCGTGAACCTTTGCGGACATATATGGAAAGGGCCGCCATTTTAACGACATCGCCGCCGATGGCACCGCCGGGGATGACAAGAGAAAAGAACATACCCTGCATGGTCAGAGAAAGAGCCTTGATAAACGGCAGATCAATGGAAACTGCCTGTGCCAGAGCTTTCCACCGCAGAGATGAGAAGATGACGGCGGCTGCCGAACAGAGGAATGCCGGCAATAGGAAACGGTAGTTGAATGAAGCAAGACCGGAATGCAGATCTATAGCACTGCGTTTGAATACCAGACAGATGACGGCAGCGGCAACGGTCAGTTTCAGTACCATACTGATGACGGATGAAAATTTTTTTCTGCCTTGCTCTGCCATTTCCTGCCCCCGAAAAAATATATAACAATAGTTATATAATATATATGCGTTTTTCGTTTTTCTCAAGTGCCGCCGCAAAGAAATTCCGAACAATGTTTTGGAAGATTTTATCTTTTGTTGTTGTCCTGAATTTTGTGAAAAATCTAACCTGCGGTGGCGGCTTGCGGGTAATCTCGCGCCTTGCTCCTGCGCCGGAGCAGTCGAGTACATAGTACACTCCTGCACCGTACTCGTCGCAAAACACGAC
>SUWK01000011.1:8969-50137 GCA_015061525.1 Lentisphaerota bacterium | reverse complement strand
TGGCGGTCGCCCCACAGAGTAAGCGGCGCATACCTCCGAGGGAAGAACCCAATGACCCGCAACAGTCACGGGAAGGCTCTTGAGGGAGGGGAGTTTGAGGGGAGGGAAACGCAGTGTCCCGCCCCTCTCCGCTTTCTTTCGCAAGAAAGAAAGCTTGGCAAAGAAAGCGGATCGTCGCGCACGCCTCGTTGGGCGTGCTTGATCGACGCTTTTGAAAAAAGCTTGGCAAAACCCCTGTGGAAGAAGTTTCACTGGGGTTTTTCTTTCGCGAGAAAGAAAGCTTGGCAAAGAAAGCGAACCGTCGCGCCGCTCCGCTGTCGCGGCTTGATCGACGCTTTTTTGGAAAAAAGCTTGGCAAAAAAACTCAATAGAGTAACACCCTCCACAACTTGTGTGCGCAATATGTTGTCAACCTATATTGGGAACAGAGCTATATCTTAAAAGTCAGCACGAAACGATTATCTGCAATAAAATCGGCAGACTTGCTGGATACATCCCTTTCAACCGTGGCAATCAATCAGACACAATAACACCAGGTTATGAAAAATCCCGGAACTACCTTTTATAATTCCGGGACTTTATTAACACTCTGTCACCGCAGAATTTTTTGCGGCGGCTTTTTTTGCAGCGGAAAGCTGTCAGTCCAACAGCTCGCTCATATCCACCATGCGGTGTTCGCGGCGTGAGAGTTCAGCAGCCTGACCGATGGCACTGGCAAGCATGCCGTGGCGCGCAGTGGAGTTGGCGGAACTTTCGCCTTTGATGACTTTTATGAACTGCGTGACCAGAGCCGGATCGGCTCCGCCGTGACCGCCGTCTGCCATGGGGATGGTGTGAGTGACCGCTTTGCCTTTGCCCCAGCGCGGAGTGATGGTGATGGTGCGGTTGCTCAAACTGACTTCGGCGATGGCTTTGTCACCGGCAATGGTGTAGAGACGATCATTGCGGCTGCCGATGAAACACTCAAGATGACTGACTTTGATTCCGTTTTCATACTCTACCATTGCGATACCATTGTCGTGAACATCTTTATCAGACAGATACATGCAGCGGTCTTTCATATAGCCGTCAACGGCGATCGAATCTTCCTGCCAGAGGAGTTTTTCTGCATCGCTGATTTTGAAACAGTCTTTGCACTCATCTTTATAAGCGCAGACCGTGCAGCGCGGACCGGGTTCCACGCCGGGACGTTTTTCAAAGGGAAGATGATCGGCATCAAGTACATTGACTGCGGCAAAGGCGGACACCCGTTTGATTTTGGGGAAATCCAGCAGCCAGTTGAAAATATCAAAGTCGTGACTGCCTTTGTGTATCCACAAACTGCCGGTGTTGGCGCAGAGACGGTTCCATCGTGACATATATGTTCTGCCGCCGTCGTAGAACTCGCGGTTCTCGGCGAGAAAAACTCTGCCGAGTTCGCCATTTTTGATAAATTCTTTGAGCTGCATGAGAACGGCATGGTGGCGGAGATTGAAACCGATCATCAGCGTAAGTTTGCGTTCATCGGCCAGAGCGATGAGTTCTTTGCAGTCTTTTACATTGGTGGCAAGCGGTTTGTCGACCAGAACATTCCAGTTGTTCAGCATCGCCTTTTTGGACATTTCACAGTGGGTGTAATCCGGAGTGGTGATGATCACACCATCCAGTTCGATCCCGGATTTTGCCATATCATCAATGGAGTCAAAGCGGGGAACGTCGGTGACTTTCAGCAATTCAGCTGCGTGTTTGGCACGGACGGGGTTGGTATCGCACAATGCTGCAATTTCCACATCTTCTCTTTGCGAGAGGATCTTGCCGAAACACAACACTCCGCGGGAACCGGTACCGATGATAGCCAGTTTGATTTTTTTGTCCATGATTCTTTTTCCTTTAATTTGTCAGGGCATAAATAATTTTATAAAAAGTGTTTGGCTGCAAAATCCAGCAGATCATCCCAGTTTTCCGGCAGACAATCATGTTCTCCGTTGCGTATGAAGTAACGCACAGCCTCGTTACCGATGCCGTTTCCGGGAACCGGCCGGAGTACATCTTGAGCGATACCATCTTTACCCCAGGCTGCCGATGCAGCGCGGGTCGCGAGAAATTCCCCCTGCGGGTCAGCGTAAAGATCGTTTACCGCACTGGCAACATACAGTTTGCGCGGGGCGATCACCGCCATAAGCTGCTGCTGATCAAAGGGCATTTGCGTATCGTTGCCGATATATTTTTCAAATCCCGGAACAAACCAGTCTTTGTGCCAGTTATCCAGCCATTCCATGTTTTCCCCGAAGTAACGGCGGCTCATTTTTGCTCCGGCAGTTCCGGAACAGAATGATACTGTCATGGCGATGCGCCGGTCATTGGCTCCAGCCCAGATCGCTGCTTTACCCAGACGGGAAAGACCGTGGACGATGATTTTATTCCGGTCGATGAAGTCCAGCGATTCCAAAAGATCAACCGCCCGCATCAATCCCCACGCCCATGCGCTGATGGCAGCGGATTTCCGCTCCGGAGAATTATGCTGATCTTCACTGTAAAAGAGCGGCATTATCCCGTCTTTGTAAGCTGTCGGATGGTCAGTTTGGGCATCGCCCAAGCAGAGGGTTGCAGAAGCGAAACCGCGTTTGAGGACTTTTTCAAACTCCCAGCGGTACGCTTTGACTCCCCGTTTTTCTTCCGGAGTACGTGCGCGGTTGTCATTCCGCCACGGTGATGGGTCAGGATAGGGATTGATCGGATAAAAAGTAACTTCCGGATCATTGGAAACGGTGGTGTTGCCCATGAAGTTCAACCCCAGAAAGCAGGGAACTTTTTTGACGGCATTTGCCGGCGTATACAGCAGCAAGTGAAGTGTGCGCGAAACACCGTTATTAGTACAGACGATATCAAACTCCCGGCGTACAGCACAGCCGTTGAACGCCTTGCCGGAAGCCGTCTGGATAAACTCGATTTTTTGGCAGCGCGGTGGAATTTCTCCATAAAATTTTTCTGCAAACGTTTGCAGAACCGTTAAAGCATTGCGGTCTTTTTCCGCTGCACTCATTTCCGGCAGAATGGTTATGTCCAACGGAGTATAAGGCGGTACTGCGGATTCATCAAGATTCATCCGGTCAGCTTTAGCCTGAATATCCGGCGGCAGATTCGCTTCCGGAAAAGCCTTGGTTTTCATAGTAAAATCTCCTGATATTTTCTATAATATAGTTGTATTTGATGAAAATGCAAGCAACATTTGTTATCAAAGTGAACAAAATGGCATGTTAAAAGTAAACGGCAGAAGAAATCCTGTTTCTTCTGCCGTTGCAACTTTAATAATATCAATCAGTAACGGTAGGTTTCGTTTTTGAATGGCCCGTCAATATTGACACCGATATAATCTGCCTGTTCCCGGGTGAGTGTGGTCAGTTTTGCACCAAGTTTATCCAGATGCAGTCTGGCAACTTCCTCATCAAGTTTCTTGTCGATCAGATAAACTCCGGCGGCACGTTCCGGATTGCGGGCGATGTCGATTTGCGCGAGAACCTGATTGGTGAAACTGTTGGACATGACAAATGACGGGTGTCCGGTGGCACAGCCGAGGTTGACCAGACGTCCTTCTGCGAGCAGATATATGGTATGACCATCGGGGAAGGTGTAAGCTGAAACCGGGCAGGAGCTGTCTTTGATGACAGTTTTTTTGATACCGGGATAGTTTTCCAGCTGCGCGACTTCGATTTCGTTATCAAAGTGTCCGATGTTGCAGACGATTGCCTGATCTTTCATATTCGCCATCTGGTCAATAGTGATGATATGGCAGTTGCCGGTGCAGGTGACATAGACATCGGCCTGCGGCAGAGCGTCCTCCACGGTACAGACCTGAAAACCTGCCATACATGCCTGTAACGCACAGATCGGATCGACTTCACTGACCAGCACTCTGGCGCGCTCGTTGCGCATGGCTTCGGCGCAGCCTTTGCCGACATCGCCGTAACCGCAAATCATCACGGTTTTACCGGAAAGCATCACATCCAATGCCCGTTTGATGCCATCGGTAAGACTGTGGCGGCAGCCGTAGATGTTGTCAAATTTGCTCTTGGTCACCGAATCATTGACATTGACTGCGGGGAAAAGCAGTTCGCCGCGCTTGGTCATCTGCTCCAGACGGTGAACTCCGGTAGTGGTTTCTTCGGAAACGCCTTTGATATTGGCGGCAATTTTGCTCCAGCGTCCGGGATGAGTGGCAAGCTCTTTTTTAAGCAGGGCGTTGATGATCCTGAGTTCAGCAACATCGGTCGGTTCATCCAGAATGGCGGGATTTTTCTCTGCTGCCACTCCACGATGGATGAGCAAAGTGGCATCGCCGCCATCATCCACGATCTGATCCGGGCCGGAACCGTCTTCCCAGGTGAGGGCATCCAGTGTACACTGCCAGTACTCTTCCAGAGTTTCACCTTTCCAGGCGAAAACCGGCACTCCTGCAGCTGCGATGGCGGCAGCGGCATGATCTTGAGTTGAGAAGATATTGCAGCTTGCCCAGCGGACATCGGCACCGAGTTCAACGAGGGTTTCAATGAGAACTGCGGTCTGGATCGTCATGTGCAGACTGCCGGATATTTTTATTCCGGCAAGCGGTTTGGCCGGACCGTACTTTTTTCTGGTGGCCATCAGACCGGGCATTTCGTGTTCAGCGATGGCAATTTCTTTTCTGCCGAAATCGGCAAGGGAGATATCTTTCACTTTGTAATTCACTTTTGTACCTCATTATTTATACATTTGATCATTGATTGCAAACTTTGTTCAGTTAAAATGGTTCCGGTTTCCGCGATGATATGAGAGGCACATATTGCTCCGAGTTTACCGCAGAGGGCAGGGGGGCAATGACGGCTCATGCCATAGAAGAATCCGGCGGCAAAAAAATCTCCTGCTCCGGTCGTATCTGTGACCGGAGCGATTTTACAGGCATCAACTGTAATCAACTCATCGGGCAGTACGATCAATGCGCCTTTGCTTCCGAGTTTGAAAACAGTTTCTTTCACCAGCTGCCGCAGAGAAGAGATTTGCTGTGTCCTGTCTGAACACCCCAGCAGAGCGGAAATTTCCTGCCCGTTGCCAAAGAGCAGTGAAACGTATTGGGAAATTATTTCAGTAAAACGCGTTTTTGCCCGCGTTACCAGCTCAAAATTATTGAGATCAAGTGCGATTTTGCAGCCGGAAGCATCGGCAGACGCGAGCAGTTTATCCACCCATGGTTCCAGAATCAGATACCCTTCAAGGAGCAGATAATCAAATTTTGAAAAGTCGATTCCGGCAAGGTCATCATCGGTGATGCACAGTGACGCTCCCAGATTTGAGAGCATGGTTCTTTCGGCATCCGGGGTGATCAGACTCAAACAGAAACCGGTGGGATCAGTTTCGCTCCGGCAGATGAGAGTGTCATCCACATTGTTATCGCGGAGAGCAGAGGTAAAAAAATCCGCATCCTGATCTTTACCGGTTTTTCCGAAAAGAGCAGCTCTTCCGCCGAGCGCGGCAAAAGTGCGAACAGTATTAGCGGCACTGCCCCCGGGGGTGCGGAGTACAGTGCCGTTGAATGTCTGCAATATCGCGGATTTGTCCGCTTCAGAGATATTGCGGGTACCGCCCTTGCCGCTGGGAACAAATTTTTCCAAAAATGTTTCCGTTACCGGCAGAGAGTAATCCACCAGCGGTGAACCGGTTCCCAGCAGTTGAAAATCCATGATTTCACAGCGATTTGAATTCCGCAGCGGCAGCTTGCAGCTGCGTGGTCATATCACATTTTTCCCATGGGAAAATATCTCTGCCAAAGTGACCGTATGCCGCTGTATCGGCATAGCACCAGCCATTACCGGGATATTTCAGACCGAGGGTTTCCACGATCTTTGCCGGACGTAAATCAAAAACTTTACGGACGACTTTCTCCAGATCGGCATCATTGGCAAGTTTGCCGGTTCCGTAGGTATCCACATTGATACTCAACGGCTGGGCCACACCGATGGCATATGCAACCTGGATCTCGCATTTTTTTGCCAGACCGGCAGCAACGAGATTTTTTGCGATGTAACGGCAGAAATATGCCGCTGAACGGTCGACCTTTGAGGGGTCTTTGCCGGAGAAAGCTCCGCCGCCGTGTGAACCGACTCCACCATAGGTATCGACGATGATTTTTCTGCCGGTCAGACCGGTGTCGCCGTTGGGGCCGCCGATCTCAAAACGTCCGGTAGGATTGACGAAATAGGTGATGTCGTCATTGAGCAACTCCGCAGGAATGACTTTTTTGACGACCTTTTTGACGAGATCTTCCAAAAAACTTTTCTCCATTTCCGGAGCGTGCTGGTGGGAAACCACGATGGATTCCACTGCGGCAGGTTTACCGTTTTCATAACGGATGGAAACCTGACTTTTAGCATCCGGACGGAGCATTTTGGCGATTGCCGGGTCGCTTTTGCGCAATCTGGCAAATTCTTCCACGATCTTGTGTGCGTAGATGATCGTGGCTGGCATCAGTTCCGGGGTTTCATCGCTGGCATAGCCGAACATCATACCCTGATCACCGGCTCCCTGATCGGCACGGCTGACACCCATGCTGATATCGGCTGACTGTTGGTGGATGCAAACCATGACTTTGGCATCTTCGGCAGAAAAGCCGATACCCGGCTTATCGTAACCGATGTCGCGCACGGCATCCAACGCAATCTGCTGCCAGTTGACTTTGGCATTGGTGGTGATCTCACCGGAAATGACAATCAAATTGGTCGTGGTCAGTGATTCACACGCCACCCGGCTGGCGGGATCCTGCATCAGACAGGCATCAAGTATCGCATCGGATATCCGGTCACAAACTTTATCCGGATGTCCCTCTGAAACCGATTCGGAAGTAAAAACATGTATTGACTTTATCTTGCTCATAGCAGTATATTTCTCTGTTAAATTGTCGGAAAAACGTCAGGTGGAATTTTTTTACTGACGGCCGGGGATCTGCATGGGAACCGGCACACCACGGCGGTTTTGGCGCCAGATGCTTTCACCGGAACCGTCGACAGCCGGTTTGTCTTTTCCGAAGCTGACCGTTTTCATATTGGCATCGGCTACACCTTTGCCGGCGAGGTAGGCACGGATTGCGTTTGCACGGCGTTCACCCAAAGCCCGGTTGTACTCATCGGTTCCGCGGCTGTCGCAGTGACCTTCGATGACCAGACCGAGGGAGGGATTCTTCTGCAGATAAGCAGCGATCTTGTCCAGATTGGCTGTTTCGCTGGGAACCAGTTCATCAGAGTCGTAAGCGAAGTAGATGATCGGCATTCCGAGGCGGTTTTCCGGATCAACGGGGATCCAGCCGTCAGCATCGGCACCGGCTTTGGTGTTGTCAAGCTGACCGGGGTCAACCCAATTGGAACCCTGACCGTTTCCGTTCCCGCCAAGGGAACCGATGCCGCCGGGGTTGACCGGATCCACTCCGTAGCCGTTTCCTCCATTGGCATTGAAACCGCGTCCGGGATCGGCACTGGCTTCAGGAACCGGAGATGAAAGATCTTCGTCGACGGAAATAGAATGACATCCGGCTGCGGTGATCAGCAGAGCTGCGGCGAAAAAGGCAGTGAATTTTTTGAACATTTTTTTTGCTCCTTTTGCAATTATTGGTTTTATTAAAATTTATATGATCGTACCATATAATCCTGCTCTTATACAATATAACACTTGAATCGGAAAAAATCCATCGTGATTTTCAATAAAAGAACAGTTTTTTTACATTTGATTTATCCGGCAGCGGCACTTGATTTAACGCTGCTTTGGGGTTATATTTAATGCAAGGTAATTTCAAGAACTGTCGTAAGTGTGTTTTTTAGTTAATTTCAGGAGGAAAAGAAAAATGCAGAACATCCAGTGGGACAAGTTGAAATTTGAGTTTATGCCGACCCGCAGCAACATCCGTTTTCATTATGCCAACGGTCAGTGGGATGAGGGCAGACTCACCGGTGATTACAATATTTCCATTTCCGTGGCAGCCAACGTGCTGCATTACGGTCAGGCGATCTTTGAAGGTATGAAAGCTTTCTGCGGTAAAGATGGTAAAGTCCGGGTCTTCCGGCCGCAGGCAAATGCCAAACGGCTCAACTCTTCCGCCCGCCAGCTGGTCATGCCGGAGTTCCCGGAAGATCGCTTTGTGGAAGCTGTTCAGAAAGTTGTCCGCGACAATATCGACTTTGTTCCGCCCTACGGTACCGGCGGCTCCCTCTATATCCGCCCGGTGATGTTCGGTACTTCTCCGCAGATCGGCGTGAATGCCTCTATGGAGTATGAGTTGGTCATCATGGTCATGCCTGTCGGACCCTATTACAAAGACGGTATCAAACCGGTCGACGCGATGATCTCTGTTGATTTTGACCGTGCGGCACCCAAAGGAACCGGTCACATCAAAGCTGCCGGCAACTATGCTGCCAGTCTGCTTTCCAGCAAAAAAGCCAAAGAGCAGCACTATCCCATCGTGCTGTTCCTTGATCCTGCCAGTCACACCTATGTTGATGAATTCAGCACCAGCAACTTCCTTGCCATTACCAAAGACGGCAAATATGTCACGACCTTGTCCGATTCGATTCTGCCGTCTGTGACCAATGACTCATTGCTTACAGTCGCTGCCGATTTGGGCATGCCGGTTGAACGGCGCAAAGTCAATGTCGCTGAACTGGATGATTTTGCAGAAGTTGCCGCTTGCGGTACTGCTGTGGTGGTCACTCCGGTCGGGAAAATCGTTTACGGCGATAAAGTTATTGATTACGGCTGGACGGAGATCGGCCCGCAGCTCAAGAAACTTTATGACCGGATGACCGGTATTCAGTACGCAGAATATCCCGATACCCACAACTGGCTCGTGGAGTGCTGAACTGAAAATGAAAATATTCAACACGAGGCGGGAGTTTCAGCAGTACGCGCTGGAATTGAAACGAAGCGGTAAAAGTATTGCATTGGTGCCGACAATGGGATTTCTGCATGACGGGCACATGTCGCTTATTGACATTGCCCGGCAGAAAGCCGATGTGGTGATGGTGTCGATTTTTGTTAATCCGACCCAGTTTGCTCCCAATGAGGATTTTGACCGTTACCCCCGGGATTTTGACGGAGATGTGGCAAAGTGTATCGACCACGGAGCCGATGTGATTTTTGCCCCGGAACCCGGGGAAATGTACGATGAAGATGCCTCCTGCTGGGTTGAAGAGGTTCGTTTGTCCAAGCCGCTTTGCGGCCGCAGCCGTCCGACGTTTTACCGCGGTGTGACGACGGTGGTTTCCAAACTCTTTCTGCTCGCCCAGCCGGACTATGCGGTTTTCGGGTTGAAAGATGCCCAGCAGTGCTTTGTCATTCAGAAAATGGTGCGCGATCTGGACTTCCCCATAGAAATCATTCCTGCTCCGCTGGTTCGCGATGTCGACGGTCTGGCGTTGAGTTCACGCAACCGCTATCTTTCTGCCGATGAGCGCACCCGTGCGCTTTCCATCCATCAGTCTCTGCTGGCGGCGAAAACCGAGATCGTTGCCGACCGGAACTTGATGGATGAGGCGTTGGAACGCGCCAAAGCGGCAATCACAGCTTCCGGCGGTAGAGTGGACTATGTTGATATCCTTGACTGCAATACAATGGAATATCCCACAGAAAAGACCCGTCAGGTCATCGTGGCGGCGGCGGCGTTTTTCGGAACGACCCGCCTGATCGATAATGAGATTTTTGAATTGTAACAGGTGAAGTTATGTATAAACTGGTTTACGGGGAACCGGGATTTGAAAAAGCACTGCGTTCTTTGTATGAGCGTCCGGCATTTCCTCCGGAAGCGGAGGTGTCGGCGCGGACGATCATTGATGCTGTCCGTGCCAGAGGTGATGAGGCAGTTGCGGAATTTGCCGAAAAATTTGACCGTGCG
The DNA here is from genome assembly GCA_015061525.1 of Lentisphaerota bacterium. Lineage (GTDB taxonomy): Bacteria > Verrucomicrobiota > Lentisphaeria > Victivallales > Victivallaceae > UBA1784. Next base: position 40,251 of record SUWK01000011.1, on the reverse strand, counting down.
AAGCTGACTCCGGCAGAGTTTCAGCTGCCTTTGAGCGAGGCGCGCAAGATCGCGGCGGCGTTACCGGCGGCAGATAAACTTGCCATCCGCAGAGCATTGAAACAAATTCAGCAGTTTGCCAAACTTACCAAGCCGCGCAACTGGATGATGGGGGTGCGCCCGGGAGTCAAAGTCGGAGAGAAGTTTACTCCGATGGAACGCGTGGGAGTCTATATTCCGGGTGGAACTGCGCCGTTGGTTTCCACGGTTCTCCATACTGCCGGCATAGCTAAAGCAGCCGGAGTGAAGGAGATCGTGGCGATCACTCCTCCCGGAAACACTCATCCGGCGGTGATGTATGCTATGCTCCAGGCGGGAGTTACCGAGATTTGGCGTCTGGGCGGAGTTTACGGAGTTGCTGCACTGGCAGTCGGTACGCAGAGTATCAAAAAAGTTGAGAAGATCTGCGGACCGGGAAATGCTTATGTTACAGCAGCGAAAAAGCTGTTGTATGGTGAAGTCGGAATCGACTTGGTTGCAGGACCATCGGAGATACTTGTTATTGGTGATAAAAGCACTGATCCGGAATTTGCGGCAGCGGACTTGTTGAGTCAGGCTGAACACGGCAGCGGTTTGGAGCAGGCGGTATTTGTTACCACTGACCGTACGATGCTGGATAAAGTGGAAGCGGCAGTGTTGCGCCAGCGTGATACGTTGAAACGTCAGGCGACGATCGACAAAGTCCTTGCCAACGGAGTGTTTCTGATCGCGGTTCCCGATGAAAAGACTGCAGCTGAAGTTGCGAGCAGTTATGCACCGGAGCATTTGGAGATCCAGACGGAAAATCCGGAGCGGGTCGCAAAGATGATTACGGCAGCCGGAGCGATTTTCCTCGGACAGTGGACACCGGAATCTTGCGGAGATTTCTGTGCTGGACCGTCACATGTGCTGCCGACCGCCGGAAGTGCTAAAAAGTTCAACGGCTTGGAAACGGTCAGTTTCTATCGTCGTACCAGTTTGGTGAAATATACAGAAGCGGCGTTACGCAGGGATGCTGACATAATTGCCCGTTTCGGCGCGATGGAACAGCTCGACGCTCACGGCAGAGCCGGAACTATCCGCACCGCTTTCTTTCGCGGGAAAGAAAGCTAGGCAAAGAAAGCGAACCGTCGCGCCCGCTTTCTTTTGCAAAAAAGAAAGCTTGGCAAAGAAAATGAACTGTCGCACCGCTCCGATGTCGCGGCTTGATCGACGCTTTTTTGGGAAAAAAGCTTGGCAAAAAACTCAGTGGAGTAACATCCGCGTGAATGTTTCTTTCACGGGAAAGCTTGGCAAAGAAAGCGAACCGTCGCGCCGCTCCGATATCGCGGCTTGATCGATTTATTTTTTGCACAGCAGTATGCGGCAAGCCCGGGTTTTGCAAGGAGCAAGCAAAGGAGCATACTATGTATGTGACTGCGCGAGCAACGCCAGCAAGGCGCGGGATTGACCATAATGCAAAGCAAAAAACGCTTTTGAAAAGAAGCTTGGCAAAAACCCTGGTTATTAAAAAATAAAGGAAAAGATGCACTTTTGTCAAACAACTCATCCCATCACAAAATTTGGGACATTAACAAAAAGTAAAAAAATGCCTTTTTTCCCAAAAAATTTGTATCAAAAGCCGGATATTTCAAATTCTTTTACAGTATGCAGACATTGGCGGAATTTGCCGTCCGGAGAGATGACGCCGAAGTTTTTGCCGGCAGGGCAGGGGGGATGCTGCGTTCCGGCAAAACGGGCGAGCAGTTCTGCCGGTTGTTCCCGGCAGATACAGAGCATTTCATCACTGAAACTGTAGGGAGTATTGCCGTTGGGCAGTTGCCGGATGCGTTTTTTCAGCGTATCCCACTCTTCCCATGAGAGGGCAAGTTCTATATGGTTTCTGCCTCTGCCCTGAACCATCACCGGTCCCATGGATATATGGGAAACTCCTGAAACGGCACACGCGCAGAACATATCGGCAAATTCATGTTTGTTAGCTTGCGTTGCGGTCAAACTTACGGAAAAACGCCAATCATTTTCAGCGGCGAATGTGAGCAGCTTCAAGGTGCGGTGATATTTCCGTTTGGTTCCGGTCATCATGCCGTAACTTTGCAGCCCCTGCAGCGAAGTGGATAAAAGGACTTTATTTTCTTTGCAGAAAAAGAAAAACTCTTCCGTCATGCGGGAGTTGTTGGTGAAAACCCCGAGAACGGCTTGGGGCAAGACTTCCTTTGCATAAGTGATCAATTCAGGAAGATCTTTTCTCAACAACGCTTCACCCCCGGAAAAGGTAACACTTTTAACCTTGTGTTCAGCGCACAGATCAAGGATTTTTTTCCATTCATCTGCAGACATATCCTTGGGCGGGGGAGCGGTGGATTCATGCCATACACAATAACAGAAAGGACAGGCAAAGTTGCACTTCGCAGTCACTTCCAACGTTATATCCGGCGGCAGTTTCATTATTTGTGTCCCGTTTTACCCTCCGGCAGCATAATCAGCCCTACCGGCATAGGTAGTACACTTTTTTCGTTAGTTGAATTATCTTTTTTCGGCGGAACCCCCTTCGGCAGAACCCCCATCGGCAGAACATTTTTTTCCTCTTTAGCCGTATTTCCGGCAGATTTGCTGCTTTCCTGCGGGATCAGGATTTTCTGTCCGGGAAAAATCTTATTTGCCTGTTCCGGGGTAAATTTATTCAATTCGCAAAGTTTTTTTACTGTAGTCTGGTATTTTTTTGCGATAATACTCAAATTCTCATCCGGTTTGACGGTGTGATATTTTCTTCTGTCCGGTTCTGTCAGGAGCATTTTGCCGCGGACATCGGCTCGGTATTTTACTTCGGCGGCATTGGCTCCGGCAGAGAGCATTGCCGCAAGCGGAATACCTGCGGCAATGAGCTTGGACATCTTACATTGTTTTTTTCTGCCTTTGGATGAGAGTTTCATCGTATTACCTCACTTTGAAATCGTAAAAACGGTTGACACCTTCACAGCCGATGATACCGACGTAATATTCGGTCGCTTTGAACTCCACCGGCATGGCTGCCCCGAATTCTCTGCCGTCACATTTGATCACCATTTGCGGCCCTTTGACGGTGTGTTTGAGAAAAACGGTAAGATCATAAATTGTTTGGGGTTTGTATGGTGCAAGTATGTACGCAAGTTTGTACCATGCCGGTTTGCCGTTGATGTAACGGTGATGCCAGACGTTGATTCCCAGATCATAGAGGACGATCTCGTAGTGATCGCGCAGTTCAGGATGTTTGCCATCGGCACTTTTGCCGAGTTCCGGGGCAATGACGATCAGAGGAGCCATGCGTTTGTCAAAGCTCATTTTGCTGGAAATGGTGATGTTTCCGGTAAATTTTTTCGCCGTCAGCAGCGCACAGTATGAATCGGCACAGCTCAAAGATGCTTTATTTGCCAATTCCGGCGGAACCATGTTGGCGATGTGGTCGCTTTGCTGGGTGAAATTTTCCACTTTGTCAAAGCGGGGACTTTTCACTACCTGAAAATCTGCCGGGTTCCATTTTCCCCGGGCAAAGGACACCGAAAATTTTTCTGCAGCAGAGAGGCACAATGCACTGAATGCAAATATAAGCAATATTTTTTTCATAAAATCATATTCCTTTAACGTAGTCAAAATATCCGGCGGCTTCCAGCAGTTCTTTTCTGCGTGCGAAGTCCTGCCACTCTTTATTTTCCGGCAGACTCCATGCACATTCGCTGTAGGCTGTGATGCGCGGGAAAAGTTTGGCAAATATCCGGTGCTGGGGGATGGTTTCCGTCCACAGACACGCTTCTGTACCGATGATATTATCTTTCACTTTGTCTGCCCAGATGATGTACGGGTCGGTCATGTAGACACCTTTTTCTGTCAGTTCAAACATCCACGTTGCCCACGGTTCGCTCAGGTTTGCCGGATAATCAAAGTAGAGTGAGCTGTGAACGGAATAGAGTATTTTGTTGCCGTGCGGAGCGACTTTCAACGGTTCGCGGATGTCCAGCCATACCTGGATCATGGTGTCATCCGGATAGGTCTGTCCGGAACAGGTTCCCCAGATCATCGGAGTTCTGCCGGATTTTACGATAAATCTGGAAAGTTCAACCATGAACGCATTTTCCAGCTCCCTGGTATTGGATAAACCTTTTTCCTGCATCGCTTTTTGGCATTTCGGGCATTTGTCCCAGTTAGCAGTTACCGCTTCATCACCACCGATATGGATGATCGGAGAATCCGGGAAAATTTCCATCAATTCTGTAAAGATTTTTTTCAGAAACTCCATTGTTTCCGGATTACCGAGACAGAATTCATTGCCGGGGTGAGACGGATCACAGGCAAATTGCGGATAATGTTCCAACAGATAGTGGGAGTGTCCGGGAACATCCACTTCCGGAATGACAGTTATGCCGAGGCTTTTTGCATATCCGGCGATCTCCTGAACCTCCTCTACGGTATATTGACCGTCACACATTTCTCCCTTTGCATCCAGCAGCGGAGCAACTTTACTGGCATATCGCCAGCCGCTGCCGTCGACCAGATGCCAGTGAAAAGTGTTTATCCGGTGCAGAGAAAGTATCCGTAAAAACTTTTTGACCAGCTCTTTTTCCTGAAAATGCCGTGCGCAATCCAAATGAAAACTGCGAACCGCGAAACGGGGAACATCGGAAATTTTCACCGCATCCAATGCCGCGTCCGGACTGCCGGTGATAGTGGCGGCAAAGAGCATCTGCGCCAAAGCGTTTACTGCGTAACTTGCTCCGGTGAGATCTCCGGCAAAAGCGGTGATGCCGCTTTCTGAAACGGTCATTTCCCATGCTCCATCCGGAAGGTCTGCCGCATTGAGGGTGAAAACTGCCGTATTACTTTCTTGACAGGCGATCACCAGGGTGGAAAAAACTCTTTTCAGTTCCGGGATCACTCCGGAAAATTCCGGGGCGATGGTGTAAGAAGAGAGGTTTTTTACCTTGAACTTACCGGGCAGTTCTGCCAATTGTGCCGGGATCGGTATCAGTACAGAATAGGTTTTATATTCCATTTTTCAAAACTCCAAATCAGTAATTACAGCATAATGGTCGCTTGCAGTACGGTCATTGCCGCGGAAAATCTGTTTACAGGTGAATTTTTTCCGGGGAAATCCGGTGATAAAGTCGATCTGCTGCCAGCCGAATTTGGTCGTACAGGTCGGTTCAAGACCGCTGTTGTCGCTGAAGACATCAAAACTTTTGCGGAGGAAGTTGATGGAATCATCTTCCGGGGCAGAGTTGAGGTCACCGGCAAGGATGATCGGAGAAAGCTGTTTTTCTGCCAGAAAACCGGTGAGATATTTGAGCTGCTCCACGCGGACGGCGTTGTCATTTTCCATTTCTCCCTGATATGAGAGGTGGGTACTGACCATATAGAACGGGGTCGGTGCGCAAACTTTGACGATGAGTGCCGGACGCGGTTCAATATCTTCCGGAACCGGCAGAATGATGGAGTCGACCGGTTCCAAAGGGTATTTGGAAAGGATCGCCACACCGTAAATGCCGTTGGGCGGCAGATCCATGGCTTTGCCGAAAAGGTAATTCATGTTGATACGTTTGGCAACCTCGGCGGGGTAGTCGATCTGTTCGCCTTTGGGGTGGCGGATGGACACCTCTTGCAGAGCGACCACATCCGGATCATAGGAGGCGATGTGATCCGCCTGCGGACGGAAATCGTGAACTTCTCTGCCCAGAGCAAATCCGGACTGGGTGTTGTAGGTCATTACGCGCAATTTCATAAAATAAAATCCTTTCTAAATAAGGTGATCTGCCAACTGGTCAAAACGGTCTATATCTTTATTGGCCGTATAATCACCCTTGAAGCCCATGCCGAATTTGCAGAAAATACTGCGGCATCCGGCGTTGGCGGCAACGGCAAGGTCGGTGTGATTATCGCCGGTCATCCAGGTGTTTTCCGGAGCCGTTTCAAATTTTTTCATCAAATAGAGCAGCCCGTCCGGGGCGGGTTTCAGGGGAAAACCGGCTTCACCGCCGATATTGGCATCCATGAATTGAGCGATATTGAGGCCTTTGAGTATTTTGTCGGAAACAACTTGCGGCTTGTTGCTCAATACGGCAAGTTTGAAGCCCGCTTCGCGCAGACGGGGGAGGGTTTCCATCACTCCGGGGTAGACTGCAGTATCGTGAACCGGATCGGCAGCGTAAAAATCAACTGTCATTTTTATCACTTCTTCCATTGGTATCGGCAAAGTTACATCAGCGCAGGAACGTTCCAACAGTTTCCGGATGCCGTCACCGGTGAATGAGGCGATGAGTTTTTTATCCAGCGGTTTGAAACCCAAATGCTGACGGGTGCGATTGACCGAGTGGGCAATGCCTCCTGCCGAGTCGATCAAAGTGCCGTCCAAATCAAAAACTACCAGTTTGTTCATGGCAGGATATTCCTCTGATGTGTTGTATATCTTTGATGATAATATACAGTAAAACGGCGGCAAATGCAATCTTTGCCGCCGTGATTTCAAATAAAAAGTTCCGTTTTTTTACAACCCCATGTGCCAATCCATGATATCAAGGTAGGCTTCCAATGCTTTACGCTGGGCGTCGAAGTCTTTGCCGCCGATCCAGAGGATGTTCAACTCCGGGAAAAGTTTGACAAAACCGGCAGGGGAAGACAGTGCTGTCTGCTGTTCCGCCGGAGTGAGTCTGCTGCGGAGCGCGGGCATATTTTTGGCGGAACTGATGATGATCATTTTGCCGGAAATGCGGTCACTTTTGCGCAGCGGCCAGATGGTGTTGTATTTGGGGTCCATCTTGAATACGAACCGGGTGAAACCTTTGTTTTTAGTCAACTGCCGGCAAGCATAGACAAAGGGATAGTAGCGGTCGATGTAGTCAAAGAGAACTTCCGAACCTTTGGCTGTGAATACCGAAAAACGTTTGGGGTTCTGGGCATCCTGAAGAGTGAAAAATCCGGCAATATCCCGTTTGCTGCTCCAGATGCCGGTCGTTTCCGGCTGCCAGTTACGGTCGCGCAGGACGATGAATTGTTTGGGGGCAATGGTACACTCAAAGGTGTAATACTCTTTATCTTCCGCAAGACCGCTGATTTTGCCTTGCACAGCTTTGGGGGAGAAGTCGCCCAGATATTTGCGGTGGAGCTTGAGTTTGGCAGTTACCGCTTCGCGCTGCGGATTGCTGATGGTGAAAATGGTATTGATATCTTCACCGAATCTGCCGAACCAGAGTTTATCATTGCCGGAAACCGCCGGGATGACCTGATAGCCTGCCAGTTTCAAATCTACCAGCAGCGGGATATGCTGTTTGAAAATTTTCGTTTTGGCATATTCTACTGCCCAGTTCATCGGAGTTGCTCCGTAACGCAGACAGTAGAGCAGCAGATATTGTGCAAGTCCGTAGTATGCTTTATTGATGCCGTTGGGTATCCGGCGGTATTGGGGCCAGTCAATGGCGCGGGCGCGCTGGTGGACACCGATCTCACTCCAGAAAGACATCGGCTTTTTGCCGGACATCAGCCGCAGCGGCAGGACATTTTCGGCGGCAAGTTCCACGTTTCCTTCAAACATCACCGCATCTCCGTGGAATACCGAGTGGGCCGCCATTTCGCTGATCGCCTGATTGTTGATCACCGCCATGGGTTTGCCATTGCGTTTGAGAGTATGGATGAATTGCTGGATCGGGATATTTGCCACGGAAACGGGAGTGTAGATATTGCCGTTGTCATCAAAGGCGCGGCCGGTGGCGAACTTGAGCTGGGCTTGATTGTACTCATTGTATTCCCAGTTTGCCATATCCAGAGAAAATCCGCTGGCCTCATAATTTTCCGCGACTTTACGCAGTTCGCTTTCCAAATGTTTCTGCAGACCGGAACCGGCAGCAAAGGTGAGGCGGGTGAAACCTTTGTTGTCTTTGCGTGAAGAGGTATGTGATTTGGGGCGCAACTGCAGTTTTTCATTGACACTCAGAGCATCCGGATACTTTTCCGCCACTTCATACCAGGTGTCTTTGAGCAGGAAGTAGTGCATCATCGCCGCCTGACGGTTTCCGGATTTGTAGCGGTAAGTTTCATATTCATGATATTGCTCATAAGTACAGGGCGTGTTTTGCAGGTATTTGTCGTACCAGTAGTAGCCGTCACCCTCTTTCCAGTCTTCCGGATCGATGTACCACTGTCCGGAACGGTTCCACGGTACGAAAGTCCATTCCACTGTGTGCCGCAGATAGCGGGCGGCATTGATTTCCAGATTGCGGGTGAGATGGTTGCTGGTCAGATAGCCGAGAACTCCGTAAATACGTTTATCCATGCCTTCAATGGGGGTGAAGTAAGAGATGAATGCTCTCTGATAAGCATCCACAGCATTGCACCACTTGAAATCAGCGTTGCCGCGGAATACGGTAAATGTGACGCTCTGTGGTTTGATTTTATCCACGACGGCTTTGGTGGAGTAGACAAGAGTGCCGTCCGGAGCGGCGGAGCTTTTCAAATAACCGTAGACGATTTCCGGAGCTATACCGAGGGCAAGATAGTTATTTTTGTTCCAGACTGCCGCCAGCGGGAACGTGTCAAAAATGGTTTCTCTGGTTACCGGAGAATTCAGGATATTTTCCTGATGTCCGTCAAAGAAACCGTCGGCACCGGAGATTTTGGCGGCTGCGGAAATATCCAGAAGATAAGTATTCGTACTGTCCTGCGGAACTTGGAAGGTCAAAGTTACCGTTTTCCCCTGCGGTATTGTTTTTTCGGTGACGGTCATGGACAGGTCTCCGGAAACAAATTTTCCCGGAGCTGTACGGGTGAGATTGAAAGGTGTCCGGCTGTGACGGCGTTCAACTGTAAATTTGCAGTCAGCAGCGTTGAAAGACGCTCCTGCAAGAAACAGCGGCGCGCACAACAGTAAAAAAATCTGTAAAATATTTTTCATTATAATGCCCTTTCATATTTTTTACCGTTGATGTCGGTCAATTCCACAAAATATCCGGCAGTGCGCGACGGCAGCGTTCCGGAAAAGTGTTGAGTTTCCAGTTCCGGATCAAGTTTGTGTTTGGACAATTCTATCCGGGGACGGCGGTAAATGACCGCCTGCGTGAAATTTTTTCCGGTAATGGTTATTTTTATTTGATGAGCTGATTTGATGAGGAACGGATTTTTATAGGAAACATGTCCGGGTTTGCCGCCGTAACAGCCGATCATAAAATTGTAGGTTTTCACACCGTGTCCTTTGGGGACGGTGAATTCCTTACCGCCGGAGATCCATGAACGGGAGTCCACGATAAAGTTTCTGTCGATGAAAAGATGCAGTTCTTTCTGCAGAACCGGATCGGTACTGGGTTCTGATTGCAAGGCGAAAATACGGGTGTTGCTGTACGGGGGATAGTAGGGGGGGAATTTATCATTGTACTGCAGCGTTTCCAGCCAGATGAGAGCTTTGGTGGTACTTTGCATACTGCCGCCTGCATAATAAGTTACACCCTCTTCCACGGGAACATTGAAACAGGTGAAATAACCGTAGGTTTTGATGGTGTTGGTGACTGTGGCAATGCCGTTTTCCACCTCGCCGGAAATGCCGCCGCGTCCGGAAAAATCTTTGAATACCCAACCGGGAACCGAACCGTCAGCAGCTTTTTTGAACTCCGGATTGGGCAGGATGTTGGGTGGATAGATCTTTTCCGTTTTGATGGAAAACGTTTCAGCTCCGGCGGAAAACAGTGTGCCGGTTATGAGAAGTACCAATAACTTTTTCAGCATTTTTTTTCCTTTCATGATGGTAAAAGTGATGGTGATATTTTTGGAAAATACGGGCATATCCCCCCTTGCCGCCGTTTTTTTACGGCGGCATAACACGGGATTTTTCGTTTGTGATTATAGACTTACTTTACATCCAGAGCAAATGCTCCGGCGGGGAGTCCGGCTCCGTTGAAAAGATTGCACGTCGGGTTGTTCTGATAAGCGTAACGCACCTTGACCGGAACGGCGACTTTGGGGGTGGAAACGATCACATCGTTACCTTCGATTTTTGCATTTGCCCAGAACCATTTGCCGTCAGCACCGCAGAGCGTGAAACCCTGGATCTGACTGCCCGGACTGTTGGGAACCAGTGCTGCGCTGCTATTCTGATTGCGCTTTACCCAATAAGTTTTGGGCAGTTCTTTTGCAACCAAGCCGCCGTGGCAGTTGGTGAAAGTGACGCGCACGGAATTTTTTTCGCGTACAGCTTTCACTGCTGCCGGGGCATCGCAAACAATATCTTTTCTGCCGTAATCGCGGTTGAGGGCAAAAGCCGCGAGGCGTTCACCGACCGGGCGTTTGTTGATGGGGTGGATATCGCTGCTTTCGCCGAGGTCAAAGGTGGTGATCTCTCCGGCAAAGGGGAGTTCTTTCAAAGCGTTGCTCTGTCCTTCCCGGATGATCGGCCAGGTGCCGGTGTAGTTCGGATTTGTGCTTTTGTACTGGTGATCCGGCAGCTGAACGGCGTAGAACGGCATATCCGGATTCTGGAACGTATCCCGGAAACACTTTACCAGAGCTTTGAATTGTTCGCCGTAAAGAGGACCTTTGGCTCCGGCGTTGCTTTCACCCTGATACCACAAGGTGCCTTTGATGGAATAGTTGCGTATCGGATAGACCAGACCGTTGTAGATCTGACTGGGAACACGGCAAGTAAAGGGGCGTTCACCCATGAATTTGGGACGGGCGGCGAGCTGCGCTTTGGTGGCGGCAGGGAAGGCGCGCTCCAGAGCGATCTCCCAGCCGGCAGCGGTCGATCTGCCGGAAATGTGGTTCTCTCTGGAGAAAACAAAATTTTCTTCCACAGCAGACACCCGGATCATAACGGTATGTTTCCCGGGAACCGTTGAGACGATCGCCCGGATGGGCCAGCGGTCAAGAGAACGTTCACGATTTACGGACAGCACCTCTTTGCCGTCCCAGTAAACTTTGAACGGTACATTCGGTCTGCCGACCCAGAGCTGGACTTTGCCGTCGGAAATATCTTTGGGGAGGATCTCCAATTCGCGGCGCAGCCAGTAAATACCGGCACCTTTGTGCCATGCGGTAATGGAGGGGATTTTTGACCATTTTGCATCCGCCGGGGGAGCTGTGGATTTATTGTCATCGACCCAGTTGAGAGACTGCTGCCACGCTTCAAGAGCTTTTGCGGCGGCTTCCCGTTTGGCGGTATAGTTGATAAAGTTGTCAAGTTCGATTTTCGTACTTTCTTTAACTTTTGCGGTACTGTTTTCAAGATGTTTGGCGCATGTCCATGATTCGATGCTGCTGCCGCCCCATGCCGGATTGATCAGACCGACGGCAAGACCGGTTTCCTGATTGAGTTTTTTTGCAAAATAGTAACCAACTGCAGTAAAGTTTCCGGCGGTTTGCGGGGAGGCGACCAGCCATTTGCCCGGCATGCTTTCCTGCGGGGCGGTATAGGTTCTTGCCACGGTTGAAAATGTACGGATGCGGCTGTTGGCGGAGTTTTTGATCTCCTCGGAGGAGTTGAGCGTGCCGCGCAGACGCATTGCCATATTGCTCTGACCGGTGCAGAACCAGACTTCACCGACGATGACATCTTTGACGGTGATCTTGTTTTTTCCGGCAACGATCAGTTCTTTTGAATCATTTCCCGCTTTGGATAAATCGAGTCTGACAATGAATTTACCATCTTTTCCGGCGACGGTTTCCGCAGAGATATTTCCGTAAGTTACGGTGACTTTTTTTCCGGGGGTGGCGGTTCCGAAAACTGCCGTTGCAGTTGATCGCTGCAAAACGGCATGATCGGAAAAAATTGCAGGCAATGAGACTTTGTCAGCATGTTCGGCAACGATTGTTTTTTTCGGAGTCGGAACCGGAGTCGGAACCGGAATCTGTGCCGGGGAACAGCCGTAGAATATCATCAATATTCCGGTCATCAACAATAAAAGTGTCCAAATTTTTTTCATATCAAAACCTCCTGTGTTATGGTGTTGTCCGGTAAATTTCTTCCCTGAATTATTTTATATCCAAAGTAAAGGGTGACCCCGGGAGACCCCCGGCATTGAAAAGATTGCATGTCGGGTTGTCCTGATAAGCGTAACGCACTTTGACCGGAGTAGTGACTTTATCAGAAGTGACGATGACACTGTCACCTTCGATTTTTGCATTTGCCCAGAACCATTTGCCGTCACTGCCGCACAAAGCGAAGCCCTCAAGCGTACTTCCGGGAGAATTTGGAATCAAAGCTGTTTTCTGATTATTGGTACGGTTGAGCCAGTAGGTTTCCGGGAGTTTTTTCGCGGCAAGCAGCATAAACTGCATACTCAATGCCATAATCATCAATACCTGTTTCATATATACCGTTTTCCCTGTCAGTATTTGAAATCCATTTTGCATTTCGGTTCAGCTTTACCGGTAAGACAGAGCCAGTGGTAGAGAATATGACTGCCCCATGCGTGACAGTCGGAACGGGGCATGGTGAATTCTTCCGGCAGAGTTTTCAGACCCAGTTCCGCAAGGTCACACCATTGCTCCATACGCTTTTCAAACAGTTCCGTTTTGCCGTAGAGCCGGGCGGCCTCCAGATAGTAACTGGAGAAATAGATGCCGCAGGCGGTCAGTTTCGATATTTTCGGCATATTGTCCCACAAATCGGGCAGATCGTGCGAGAGCATCGCCAGTACTTGAGCATGTTCGGAGTAGAATTTATGCTCTTTGTCATCAGAGAAGAGTCCGGTGTCTTTGTCAAAATAAATTTCCTGAGTTGTTTTGAAAAGTTCTTCACTCTGCTGTATCCTCAAGGCGGCGGCATCATCACAATTACAGTATTCCTCCAACCGGGCAAGCTGTTTCAACGCCAGTGCCGCCAGAAGATTTATAATGGAGTTGGTTCCGCAGTCGCTGCCGTAGGGAATACCGCGCTGCGGCCATATCCAGTCGATAAAGTTCCATCCCGGCGGGTAGAGCAGACCGTCATCTTTGCGGCAGCTGATCAGATAATCCGCAGCTTCCCGGGCGGCGGGGAGGATCTCCTGAACGAAATCCCGGTCATCGTTCCACATCATAAAATCATGGAGCATCAAAATGAATATTTCCACAAATGACGGGATCATCTGTTCCACTTTTGCCGGGAAACGGGAGAGGATCGCCCCGTTTTCCTGCTGCGACATGGCAAAAAGTTTCAGGGCTTTGCGGGCGATCACGCTGTCATTAGCGGCGGCGTAGGTGCAGAGAGCCTCCATGCGGGCGTCGCCGATATACATCAATCTTTCGTAGTACGGACAATCCATGAAAAGGTCATGTGAGCAGCACTCCAGCGTCCGTTTAGCCATTTGCATTGCCGGACGGTATTTTTCCGGAATGTCATTCATTTCAAAGGTGTAGGCAAATGGATAACCGGTTCGGCGGAATTCCATTTTTTCCACTTTCGCAGTTCCGGTACAGCTTATTTGAGCGTATCTTCCGGCTCTCCACTGGATATCGGTGAAACTGCATTCGCCGTCTATGGTGAATGTGTCGGGATTTCCGATAAAGAATTTGCCGTCCCGCCGTCCTTTCTCGCCTTTGAGGTTGTGGTGGCTGAAAACTCTTGAGAGATATCCGGTTTCAAACCAGCGGATGGATACTGTACCTTTGCCGGAGAAGTGCCATGTGCTCCACAGACACTCGTAATCATCGAATTTTACCAGACCATCGGAGACTGATTCCGGAGTGACAGTGCCGTGAATGAGTTGCGGGAGCATGGAATCGTGGAGTGTGCGTGTATCGTCAAAATACTCCACCGGCATCCATTCGCCTGCACCGGAACCGGCGGCATAGTTGAAGTTTTCATCGGTTTTGAATCTGGCATATACCCCCCAATCCGGCCACGGAGCGGCATACGTGATATCAGATACTTTCTGGCATCTCCAATTCCCTTGCAAGGTACAGTAAAAACCGTTGCGGACAGAGATTTGATTCTGAGCGGAAAATTTTCCAAGAGCCAGCACCCGGACGGTGAGCAGATGTTTGCCGGGGGAGGTTTTCAGAGAACACTTCTGTTTGAGCCAGTATTTTGCCGCACTGTGTCCCGGTCCGTAAGCAGCAAGAACTCCGTCAAGAAAAATCTGACAGGTTTCATCGGCTGAAAATTCAAATTCAAGTACTCCGGTTTCATCAACACAGGTTTCCAGTTTGAACCATGCCATTTCCGGAGTGTTGAAGCCGCCGGGGAGGGTCATCCATTGTTTTTTAATTTGTTCATTCATAAGTTTTTCTAATGTCAAAAACAGATATAGTTTATTGTTTCTTCAGCGGAATCATCTGATTCCAGGTGTTTGCTGCCAGATCAAAACCTCCCGGTCCGTCAGCTGCGGCCGCAAAAAGAGCTTGAGGAACTCCATCGGCGTTGAAGAAGAGCTGCGGCCGCTCAAGCGAACCGAGGGTGACACAGGAGCCATCATCAAATTTTATATTGCGCGAGTAGGCTTTGCCGGAGTATTCCCAATTCTGTCCGTCGAGAGATGCAAACTGCGCTCCGGCATGTATTTCGCCGGTGAGTTTTCCGGAAATATCTTTGGCGATCATTTCAAAGTTTTCGCCGTTGTGCCAGACAAACGGATCTTCGATCGCCATATCACGCAGAGCCGGTTCATTTCCACGGATATATGGACCTTCCGGGGCGGCGGCGACGGCAAGCCCGGTATGGATGCCGCCGGATGGGATATTGGTGCGGTAGTAGAGAAATATTCTGCCGTCCGGCAGTACGCATGGAGCCGGATTGGTTACGATCGTGGAGTCAAAATTATCCGGACGGGCCTCCAGAACCGGATCGGGGAGAAAATCCCACGGGCCGGCAGGTGATTTGCTTCGTGCCAGACCGATTTTGATTTGATCATAACACTTGAATACCACCGAAGTATCTTTTTTTATCAGTGCTGCCGGAGTAGGGGGATCGGAATAGGTTGATCCGATATAATACATCAGATATTCATCTTTGTATCTGACGACGGTCGGGTTGTGTGCCATCATACCGTTCCATTTTGCCGGATCACCGGACGGGAGCATTTTCTCCACGAAACGGTAAGGCCCCTCAAGAGTTTCTGAAAAAGCGTGAACGATTTCCGAAAACAGCACATAACCGAAGAGCATCGGATAATCTTTGCGCCAGCGTGAGGCGTAGAGATGAAACCCCTTGCCCGGTTCTTCTACCGCCGAACCGCACCAGATCCATTTGTTTTCTTCGCGGTATCCGCCGCCAGCCGGAGCCGGCATCAGGGTAAAATCAGTTGTTTTCATATCCTCTGTACTGTCTGTTTATATTGAATTTTTCATTAAATACTGTTTTAATATAATGCATTATGATATAATATACAAAAAAAAGTTGAAAAAACCTTGAAAAAAACGCCATTTTATAGTATAATAAAGCCAAACGCAAATTGCTGCTGTGAAAAAGGGAAATATATGGGCAAAACGTATTTTTTATCCAAAATGTCGCGCTTTATATCTGATGGAGATTTGCCGCTGTGTGTGGTTGCCCGGAGCAAAGGAATCCATCCTTCGCGGCTTTTTCACGGACATAACTATTCAGAAATCGCCGTGATCACCGAGGGGAGAGCGTATCATCTGTGCGAAGATAAGGTGATTCCGGTAGAGGCGGGAGATATATTGATCGTTCACCCCGGAGCGATCCATGCATACGATGCTGCTGCTGATATGGGGATCGTCAATTTGCTGTTTGACTCATCCCGGCTTTCTCTGCCGCTGCTGGATGGTTATGCGCTTCCCCTTTTTAAAAAGATTTTTCCTGATACCGGGGACTGCAGAGGTTTTGCTGAACCGGTGACTCATCTGGATGAGGACGGGCTTCATGAATTATTGCAGATGTTGGAAAAGATCCGGGATGAGTTGAATAATATCCATCCGGGCCGACAGTTGCGAAGTCTGGCGGTTTTTTTGGAAATATTGGTATTTCTCGCCCGTAAAAGCGGTACAGACGGCGGCGGTCAGCAGATGAAATTTCTGATTGGTGATGCGGTTCGTTATATGAATAATCACTATGCTGAACCGGTAAAAGTGGAACAGCTTGCCAAAAAAGCAAAAATGTCACTTCGCAGTTTTACCCGGCACTTTCCGGAAATGGTTGGTTGTTCTCCGATCGAATATTTGATGAAACTGCGTCTGCATCACGCTTCAGATTTATTGATAAATACCGATTTGACACTTTCTGAAATTGCAGAGCAGTGCGGATTTTATGACAGCAACTATTTTTGCAAGAAGTTCCGTCAGGCATTTAATGCTTCTCCGCGCCGGTTCAGGATGAATTTCCAATCCGGCAAAAATGTTCTCTCATTGCGCGAAGAAGTTTTTGACTCTTTTGCCGGTGAAAAGATCCTTGAGAACAAAAACAGCGGTCAGCGCGTTTGATCTTGGAAGAATGTATGAAATGCCTGATGGATTTTCCCAATCGGGCGTTTGTCCGATTAAAAAAACAAGACTCTGTTCCCAATATAGGTTGATAACTGATTATACTGATGGGGCTGTTGCAAAAATTAATGTTTCGCAGCAGCCCCTTTGGTTTTACGGAGGAATATTACTGTATTTCCTCAATAGTAAAATTGCGGAAATATGCGGCATCTTTTGCATCAGTCAATGGTGCCATGAAAAACAGTTTGGCAGAAACTGCTTCCGGCAGCATATCCTGAATTTGTGAATATCTTGCCCACTCTTTATTTGCCGGAATAATCAGCTGGCGGCGTTTGCCGATGAGCTGACCGCGGTTGTTGTATTGGAAAAGTTCAACATAGGCTTTCCCTTTGCCGTGATTCAACTCAAATTTTCCTTCAACCGAAAATTTGAACCGGCGATTGGCAAGATTTTTGAACGGCACCCGGTAGTAGGTGTACCGGGAGTGGTTCACCCCCGGTCCGCCGATGATTTTTAACGTGGCACTGCCGTCAGCTTTCTCATCGACCAGAAAACTGAATTGTTCAAATTTCAAGTAGGTGGTTTCCAGTTTTTCCTGATGACGGCGGAATTTTCCTTCAACTTTCTGTTTTGTTTCATCCGGATTGAAAAACTGCAAGCGGGAAATTTTCCACAAGCCGCCGTGACCGATGTAGTTGAGTACTTTTACAACCACCCGGTTGGTTCCCGGTTTCAGAAATTTGGTAATATCAAAGTACAATGGATTTTTATAGCTCATTGGGTTGATATCCGGATCGTAAGTGTAGGAACCGGCATACTGACCATTTACCCATACCTGACAGCTTTCATCAACAGCACCCAGAACCAATTCGGTACGTTTGTTTTTGAATTTTTCCGGGATGGTAAAGTCCAAGGCGTACCATGAGAATTCGGTTTCGGTATGACCGTTGTTTTCCAGACTGCGGTCGGTTTTCACATCCATCCATTTGGAAATATCTTCCAAATAGAATTTCTTGTCATTTCCTTCATTTTTCGGGTCAAGTTTGAGTTTCCACACCAGCGGCAGCTGCACCATGCGGTCAGGATCAAAATCGGAAAACACCCATACTTTCTGCTCATTGTTAACGCTTTCTGCCAATCTCTTGTTGTAACAATACTTGGGCAGAGTTTTACGGAATGCACGGATTTTATTCAATGCTTCCAAACGCTGTTCTTTGGTATAACCTTCTTCAACAAAGATTTCACAGGTTTTTGCGGTCAGCTTGGCATTTTCCAAGCCTTTACGCAGGAACTGCACCCGTCTTAAATCTTCCGGAGAGTTGGCTGCAAGTTTTTCTGCCTTGTCCAGAATTTTGAATGCCGGATCAAACACATCCTGCGGGAAAAGCCGGTGGGCGTACCACGCATAGTTGAATCCGAAAAAAGCGGTGTATGTACCATAGTTATATTTTACCGGGACATCGTAGAATTTTTCCACATTGTCATAAGTATATTTTTCCCAGTATTCCCAATACTCTTTGATTGCCGGAGCCGCAGGTCCGAAGCAGCCATAATACTCGGCAAGCAAATCTTCCAATTTTGCTTTGGGATTAAGCGGAATTCTTGCCGTTACA
This sequence comes from Lentisphaerota bacterium, assembly GCA_015061525.1. Lineage (GTDB taxonomy): Bacteria > Verrucomicrobiota > Lentisphaeria > Victivallales > Victivallaceae > UBA1784. The sequence continues at coordinate 22,255 of SUWK01000011.1, read as the reverse complement.
TAGCATTGAGGTCCGGCGGTTGACCATGAGGCATTGGGGCCATCGATACTGATTCCCTGCAATGCGGGCATAAAGGTCATAATTTCATCATAAAAATCTTTGACCGTATTTTCCGGCATCACATAACCATTGAAAATATTGGCACGATAAGAGATCGTCGCACCTGAATCTCGCCAGCCTCTTGCCCACTCAAGCATCTCTTTTTTATGTCGCGGGGTATATGGATAAGGAATGTACCCCGAAGGAGTCACCACCAGAATCAGGTTGTTTGGATGCAATTTGACATCGGTCGGCGGAAAAGGATAATTTTTATAAGCATATCCCATTGTAATGACATCGGGATCATACTTTGCCGCTTTTTCGTAGACTTCTTTATAAAATCTGGCATAGCGGTTACTGGTATCCATCATACTCGGCCAGAAAGACCAGGTGCGCTGTTTTCCGTTCCAAGACATACACTTGCTGCATTTGCAGTCACCGGCGGTATCATTTTCTTTGCAGTTGATAAAATACTTCACACCGGGATTTTCTTTACGCTTTTTAAGCCAGCGTTTGATCAATTCATCATGGAATCCATCATTTGAAACGCACATAGCAGTCAATTTTGCCACTTTTTCCGGTACTTTATCCGAGGGACGGGCGAACCAATCCGGATGAGTTGTGCCATACTCTCTGAACCAATGGGTAAAAGCATGCCCGATACTGTCAACGAACTGATACTCGGAACAAACCGGACGCATCGCCCGGTAGATCCACTGATCACTGGAACGCATAAAACCAGTAGCATAAACATAAAAACGGAAAGGACTTTCCCATTTTACATCGTATTTTCCGAACTCTTTTTTTACGCCTTTATTCATCACAATACCATCATCACCGGGATAAACCCAGCGGGTATTGAACTCCCTTTCCAGAAATTCATAAACGGCATAGGCACTGCCGGCATTGTACTGCATGCGCTTCATGTCCTGATTATCGTTACCGGCGAAAGCAATACCATTATCAAGAGTTTTCAGCACGAAACCGCCAAGACGCAGTTTGGGAAAATCTTTAATTTGAGCGATGGCACTGCGACCGATGAAATAGGTGAATTTTCCCTTGTCAGCGGCACGCTCCGGCAGAATGGAGATTTCTTCATAACCGGCAAATTTAAGATGGTGCTGCAACTCTTTGGCTGCGAATTTTTCAACTGCGTTGGCTTTATCCGGAATAACGATCTGGGCAGCTGCTCCATCCAGCAATTTCATTTCAAAGACAGCCAATGATAGCGGCTTATGATTGGAACAGACTACTTTGATTTTGCGCACATCTTTTTTTACAGGATAATAGAGAGGAATGATTTTCGTCTTGATCGCCGGATCAAATTCCGGCACGTAGGAAGCTGGCTTATCCCAGACGATGTTTCCATCTTTATCTTCCACACCGCAGGTGATTTCCACCTTTTCGATCTGGTTGGAAGTATTGTTCCAGATGGCGATCTGATCGACATACTGCTGTTTTTTTACATCAAGTACAAAAATCAACCGCTTTGAGTGGGCACTCCATGCGTAAGTACCGACATAGCCTTTGTAGTTTAAGTGACCGTCACAGAGTGCTTCCGGCTTGAAGTGATGGTTGAAAACCTTGATTTCGTTCCATCCCTTTTTTGCCGGAATTTTGGACATGGCACTGAATTTTTCCGGAGTGCCTTTGAGGAAACCGCCCGATGGATACAAACTTTCCATCTTCATCGTTTCTACGTGATACTCAATGTTTGCGGCAATTGCCAACAAAGCAAACATTGTGCATAAAAATGTGAATAATTGTTTCATTTTTTACCTTTTCAATCTGAAGTACAAAAAACATTATTGCGGCTTATATATTACAAAAACTGCTATTGAATCTCCTCTATTGTGAAATCCCGGAAGTATGCCGCATCTTTTGCATCAGTCAGAGGAGCCATGAAAAAGAGCTTTGCGGATGCGGCTTCCGGCAGCATATCCTGAATTTGTGAATATCTTGCCCACTCTTTATTTGCCGGAATAATCAGCTGGCGGCGTTTGCCGATGAGCTGACCGCGGTTGTTGTATTGGAAAAGTTCAACATAGGCTTTCCCTTTGCCGTGATTCAACTCAAATTTTCCTTCAACCGAAAATTTGAACCGGCGATTGGCAAGATTTTTGAACGGCACCCGGTAGTAGGTGTACCGGGAATGACTTGCCCCCGGACCACCGATTATTTTCAACGTAGCAGAACCATCAGATTTTTCATCGATAAGAAATGCAAACTCCTCCAACTTCAAATAAGTCGTTTCCAGCTTTTCCTGATGACGGCGGAATTTGCCCTCGACTTTCTGTTTGACTTCATCCGGATTGAAAAACTGCAGACGGGAAATTTTCCACAAACCGCCGTGACCGATATAGTTGATCACCCTGACGATCACACGGTTGCTTCCCGGTTTCAGGAATTTGGTAATATCGAAGAAAAGCGGATTTTCATAACTCATCGGATTGATATCCGGATCGTAAGTATAAGAACCGGCATACTGCCCGTTCACCCATACCTGACAGCTTTCATCAACAGCCCCCAGCACCAATTCAGTGCGTTTGCCTTTGAATTTTTCAGGAACAGTGAAATCCAAAGCAAACCATGAATATTCGGTTTTGGTGTGACCGTTATTTTCCAAACTGCGGTCGGTTTTTACATCGATCCATTTGGAAATATCTTCCAGATAGAATTTTTTGTTGCTGCCCTCATTCTGCGGATCAAGTTTCAATTTCCAAACAACCGGCAGCTGCACCATGCGATCCGGATCAAAGTCAGAAAATTTCCATACTCTCTGTTCATTGTTCACGCTTTCTGCCAATCCCTTGTTATAACAGTAAGGCGGCAGAGTTTTACGGAAAGAACGGATTTTATTCAGAGCTTCCAGACGCTGATCTTTAGTGTAGCTTTCTTCAACAAAAATCTCACAGGTTTTTGCGGTCAGCTTGGCATTTTCCAAGCCTTTACGCAGGAACTGCACCCGTCTTAAATCTTCCGGAGAGTTGGCTGCAAGTTTTTCTGCCTTGTCCAGAATTTTGAATGCCGGATCAAACACATCCTGCGGGAAAAGCCGGTGGGCGTACCACGCATAGTTGAATCCGAAAAACGCCTGATAAGTACCATAATTGTACTTGATCGGCACATCATGGAATTTCTGTGCGTTGTCATAAGTATATTTTTCCCAATACTCCCAATACTCTTTGATCGCCGGAGCGGCCGCACCGAAGCAGCCATAATATTCGGCAAGCAGATCTTCCAGTTTGGCTTTGGGATGGACTGCGATACGGGCAGTCACATAGCACTGCGGACCGGCGGTTGACCATGAGGCATTGGGGCCATCAATACAGACTCCCTGCATCACCGGCATAAAGGTCATGATTTCCTCATAAAAATCTTTGACCGTATTTTCCGGCATCACATAACCATTGAAAATATTCGGACGGTAAAGAATAGAACCACCGGATTTCAGCCAGCTTTCAGCCCAATCACTCATTTCTTTTTTATGGGACGGTGGATATGGGAACTGCACCCTGCCTGCAGGAGTGACCACCATTATCAGGTTATTCGGATGAAGCTTCACCGAATCAGCAGGAAATGGATAATTTTTATAGGCATAACCGATAGTTTTCACATTTGGATCATATTTGGCAGCTTTTTCCCGAACCTCTTTGTAAAATCTGGCATAACGGTTACTGGTATCCATCATATCCGGCCAGAAAGACCATTTCCGCTGATTACCGTTCCAAGACATGCATTTTGAGCATTTACAGTTCCCGTCAGTATCATTTTCCTGACAGTTGATAAAATATTCCACCCCGGGATTGGCTTCACGTTTTTTCAGCCAGCGGCGGATCAACTCCTGATGAAATCCATCATTAGACACACACATGGCGGTCAATTTTGCAACTTTTTCCGGCACTTTATCTGATGGACGGGCAAACCAATCCGGATGGGTCTTGCCGTACTCTCTGAACCAATGGGTAAAAGCATGACCGATATTATCAACATATTGGATGTCGGCTTTTACCGGACGCATCGTACGGTGTATCCATTGATCGCCATTGCGGAAAAAGCCGGTAGCATAAACAAAATATTTGAATGGACTTTCCCATTTTACATCGTATTTGCTGAACTCTTTTTTTACGCCTTTATTCATCACAATACCATCATCACCGGGATAAACCCAGCGGGTATTGAATTCACGTTCAAAAAACTCATACACGGCATAGGCACTGCCGGCATTGTACTGCATCCGTGTCATATGCTGCTCATCATTTCCTGCAAAAGCAATACCATTATCCAGAGTTTTCAGCACAAATCCGCCGGGGCGCATCCGGGGAAAATCTGTGATTCTTGCAATACCGCTTCTACCGATATAGAAAGAATATCTGCCTTTATCAGCAGCACGTTCCGGCACGATCGGAATCTCATCGTACCCGGCAAATTTAAGATGGTGCTGCAACTCTTTGGCTGCAAATTTTTCAACTGCGTTGGCTTTATCCGGGGTAACGATTTGCATGGGAGAATTCCCCAAAAGACGCATTTCAAAAACCGCCAATGCAATCGGCCTGTGATTGGAGCAGACAACTTTGATTTTACGGACATCTTTTTTTACAGGATAATAGAGAGGAATGATCTTCGTCTTGATCGCCGGATCAAATTCCGGCACGTAGGAAGCGGGCTTGTCCCAGACGATGTTTCCATCTTTATCTTCCACACCGCAGGTGATTTCCACCTTTTCGATCTGGTTGGAAGTATTGTTCCAGATGGCGATCTGATCGACATACTGCTGTTTTTTTACATCAAGTACAAAAATCAACCGTTTCCCGTGGCTGCTCCAGGCGTAAGTGCTGACATAGCCTTTGTAGTTTAAGTGACCGTCATAGAGTGCTTCCGGCTTGAAGTGATGGTTGAAAGCTTTGATTTCGTTCCACCCTTTTTTTGCCGGAATTTTGGACATGGCACTGAATTTTTCCGGAGTGCCTTTGAGGAAACCACCCGATGGATACAAACTTTCCATCTTCATCGTTTCCACTGTGTAGTCAACATTCCCGGCAAAAACCGACACAGCCGCCATTGCGAAAAGTAATAAAAATTTTTTCATATTCGCACACGACCTATGTTATCACCAGGTATCTTTCCCGAGCCAGATACGATGAGCAGGAAAGCCATTATTGGGAACAGATACGGTTTCCACATTGCCACCGACAAAAAGGCAATTCGTTGCACCATTGTGTCTGGCACTGCCGCCATCCCGGGTGATCCAGTTGTTTGAATCCATAATAAAGGCACTGTAATTGAACCATGAACTTGCGGCGTAATCAATAATAAGCGGTCTCTGAGTCGGACTGACAATTTTACCCATTTTGCGCCATGCCCGATAGGTATCATTGTTAGTTGTACCGTAATGGCAGTTATTCGTAATATTCATGCCGTAGTTCACCATTTTGTCCTCGTAAGAAGGACAATGTACCACGTCAGTGTAGTTGTACATACCAGCCCAACCGAAATATTGCATTCCCATCAAACCGAACCAGTAGGTATCCTGTCCATTTGCCTGTTTATAATTCGGGTAAGCTGGCAACAGAAAATCATCATTGGCATCAGCATACATCAATATTGCTGTACCCTGCTGTTTAAGATTGTTGATACAGCTTGCCGACCTGCCGCGATCTCTGGCACTATTCAATGCCGGCAGCAATATTGCTGCCAGAATGGCAATAATGGCAATGACCACGAGAAGCTCGATAAGAGTAAATCTCCTGTCATGACAGGAACTGCGGTTAAAAGAATACATTTTCATAACTTTCCCTTTCTTTTGTTTAGGAGTTGAAATAAGACAATTTACCTTTTATATACTCAATCAGACCGTGGTAAACACGCCCCTGACCTGACAACAATATTTCCGCGGCAGCTCTGCCATGCACCACCGGATCACTCTCATAACAGATAACTTCACATCCATAATCAGCATCCGGCTCACAAGCTAATGTAAAAGTCAATATCTGCGGCATATACTCCCGATCATCCGGTATAAAAAGTTTCCAATTGCCATTGCAAATCATGCTTGGTGAGTGAAATACCACTGCATCCGGACGCATATTTGCGATATCTTTTTTAATAAGCGGAACGATACCGGAAATGCTTTGCATAAATTGCAACCCAAGCTTGGAACAAAGCAATTTACCATACAAAAGTTTTTCTCCATCCAATACCGGATCCCGGCTGCTGCCGATACATCCCGGAACAAACATCACGGATTTTGCTCCGCGTGTCTTTGCTTCCGAAAGTAATTTTTCGACTCCGTCAAAATCATCTGTCTTCGTGCCGGGCACTCCGGATAGCTGAAACATCACTGTCGCACGATTGAATCCGGGCTTGAAAAAATATCCGGCTCCGCGAACCAATATTGAGTTATATGGCATAAAAATCAATCCGCTGTCTGGATCACAATCGCAGCAGACATTCAATTTTTTACTGTTTTTATCCAGCAATTCCAGATATATTTCCCGGCACGGAATATTATTTTCTTTTGCGACTTGACGGATTCCTTCAAATACCGCATCGCTATGATAACCAATTTCAAAAGTCGGAACCTGACGGACAAATACCAATTCTTTCAATGCCGCAGATTTACTATTTGGTGATGCCACCAGAAAAGGACGGCCTTTGCGGGCAATAAGCAAACCGCGTTTGCACAATTCTTTTTGGACCCGGTGAGCCGTTACCGGAGAAATGCCGTATATTTCACAAATTTCAGCGCGGTTCATAAAAGGTTTCCCGTTTTCGATCTCGCCCCTGCAGATTTTCAGACCGAGGTCGTCACAGACGATCAGAAACTTTCGGTAGGAATTTTTTAACTCATTCATAGAAACGATTTTTTATTTGTATACTTATTCTGAATATTTTTTTAACAGATTCCGGCAATTGAGAATCTTTTCCAGCAAAGTATTTTCACCATACATATAATGATTGCTTGCTTCGAAACCGATTCTGGAATCGCGCTGCTGGACTTTAAGCATCCGTCGGGCGAGGCGTTCTTCATCCCGGATAAGCTCTGCCATGATTTTTTCATCATGCCCCACATCTCGCTGATTGTAAAACATGATTTGATTTGCTGAACTCTGCAAAATACAGAATCCTGCTTCTGCCATATCATAAAGTTCCTGAAATGCCGGATTATCACTGTTTGCCGGTGCGATTTTTTCCAGTATCTCCAAGCCGAACTGCCATTTTGCACACATCTCATTGAAAGCACGTTCCATTATCTCACGCGGATAGTGCCAATTGTAACACCATGCTTTTACATCATCAAACGGGAATCCTACCATTGTGCTGTGTCTGCCGCTGGGGGCCGCATAAAGTAAATTGGCGCAACCGAAATTCTGCGGTCCGCAATATATCAAGGTGGCATCATTGAATGGGAAAAGTGAAAAACCATCAGAAAAATATTCGCACGCCTTTTCAATTTGCGTTGCATACTCTGTGGAAATGTTTTCACACCACCTGGCAACAGAACACTCCAATAATTTAATATTTCCCCCGGGGAAACCGCCCAGCGTCCAACTGACTACAAAATCATTTATGCCTTCTGCGGCAAGATTGTCAATATGCTTTTTTACCAGTTGCGGAACCGGAATATACGGAAGACTGCTCAATTCCCAAGTGGCATTCAGCTGAACTTTGGCAAGACATTTGCGGTTATTTGCCTTGGCAAAATCCCATAATCTGCGGGCGACCTTTCCGGGGCCGGGATGAGCGATCGAATAATCAATGATTGAACCTTTTATACCGTAACAATCGGTCTCTACACCGGTTTCGCTGACACACATCAAAATCGCTTCCGGGGGCATCTTTTTTACCACTTCCAAATCCCACGGCGGCAGCCACCCCCAGTTCCAGGCGATCAAATCAGCATCGGAATCGGCTTTTTTTATACCATTGGCAATACATTCAAGCACTTTGATCACATTGGCAGAAGCATCCGGCAGGGCGGCACAGCGGGGGCACCCCTCTTTCTGATACCGGGAAAGACAGTGAGTTAAATTTTCACTCATGGTGATAGTCATAAATCCGCCCAGTTCCGGAACGGCTCGCAATAGATCTGCAAAACCATTTTCCAATCTTTCAGCGACTTCCGGATGATTGATACACACGGCAAATGTGCCGCTGTTATCTTCATTCGGCGGACCTAACCACTCCGGATGACGTTTAGCAATTTCCGGAGTAAAAAAGCGCGGTTCATTGACAGAAAGAAAAAGTTTGATACCGTAACGGGCAAGTTTGGCACACATCCGGCGCAAGCTTTCCTGCCGGAGTTGATAATTTTCTGAATAATCTTCATCTCCCGTCCATGGCACCAGAGATGCCAATAAAACCGGATGCCACAAAGCATTTACTCCGGCCGCCTGATATAGAGCAAGCACCCCTTCCGGGAAAGGATCCGGCGCACCGGGCATCAATGAATCCCCGAATACGGCACAATAGCAATATGCCATACGCAAATGGTCGTTTTTTGCTCCCTGTTCCAGTGGCGGAGCAGCTTTTTTCAGCGTTTCCAGAAAATCAAATTCATACTCCTTTCCGTGAGCAGCAGTCAAAGGGGCGATAACAGAACGTATTTCCGCAGTTTCCTGCACTTCAGCTGGTGACAATTCATGCCAGTAAACTTCCGGGCAGAATGGTTTGCCGGAACCCATTTTACAAAACATAAAATCATCTTCCATCAAAATGCGGTATAGTTTTTCTTCGGAAAATCCCAGGAGGTGCAGTAATTGTTCATAATTCAGCAGATGCCAGTTATCTCTGATGATGGTCAGATAACCGTATTTCAGATATTGCGAACAGCATTGTGCATTGTACTCTGCCAGCCCCAGACGTTCTGCTTCAACGGCAATTTGAGTTGAAGACGTATGTAACACATTTGCAAGATGTTCAAGCGGAATGCGATTCCAGTTGCGGAAAATAACGAATTGAAAGCGGGCAGGGAAGTGATCCATTTCCCATACTTTTGTATCTTTATTTTCTGATGGCAGCAAACTGAACATATTTTTTTACTCCCCGGATTATGGGCAATAACATCTATACAGCATAACATAGCACCTATACAGCATGATTGCAAATGTATCCGGATTTTTTTTTGCATTTTTTTGAACACATCCGATTTTTAAAAAAAGATCGGCTGCTGCAAATCCTTGATGGATAATGCAGCAGCCGTGGCAATTTGCTCAGAGATGATTTTTTTGTTACCGGACTTTATCAGCAGATTTTTTTACTTTCAGTTTGCTGCCCCATGCGCCGCTGCCTAAAGGTGCGACGATGTGAGCATTTTGCCAGTCGTTGACCATCTCCGGATCGCTGTAATCGGGGGTCGCCTGATATTCCACTACTTTGGTTTTCCATGCTGTGCCTGTGGCGGTAAATTTACCGTCGATCTGCACTCCTCCGAGGATACCGCAGGGCAGGGCCCCGCCGTCGGTTCCTTCTATGACGATAATGTTTTTCCCTATTTTCAGCAGCGGCAGTATATCGTAACGGTTGAGCATGCCCCACTGCAGACTTTCGCCGCATTTTTTACCGTTGACAAAGAATCTTGCCTTGTCGTCAGCTGTACCGATCAATTCCGCTTTGGACGGCAGTGTTTTCAGATCAATTATCAATGCGGCAGCAGCGGTTTCGCCCTTTACTATCTGTTTGTCCCAAATCCAGTTGGATGGATAATTGAAGACACTCCATTTAGAGGCATCGCGTGAAGCGGCGATCTCTTCATAGACCCGCGGAGATTCCAGAGCGGCATCGTATGCCGGAATTGCATTGACCGGAGCAGGAATATTTCCGGAAACATCCACCCCGAAACCTTCCAGTGCCGGATATTTTCCCGGCGCGGCGGCAACAGCTTTATCACCACGGTTGATAGCGATTTTTGCGGTTCCGTTTTTGCCGCTGTAGGTATAGACGCTTACAGGACCGTATTTTTCAACTTTGCTGATCCGGTATTGGGTGAACAGACCGGAAAGCTTGCGAAGTTCTCCGGCTTGAGCGAAAAGCTCCCGGTAAAATGCCGGATTTTCAATATATTGAGTTCCCCAGTAGGCAATGGATGTCGATCCATTGGTCAGGGCATCAAAGACCATAAAACGGGTCTCTTTTGCGGTCGGATATACCAGTTTGACATTGCTGTTGAGTGTCCCCCACGCAAAACCCTGCAAAACCATCCAGATCGCTTTTTTACCGTTGACGGCATCGTACATCTGTTGGGTATATTTGCCGACACTGGTCATGGTCTGGTCATCCAGATTGGAGTGACTGTTGGGGTAGGGGACGGGATAAATATCCAAGCCGTAGATATCGCATCCGGAAGCGTAAGTTGCGTGTTCTTCCGTTGAACCGCGCGGAGCGGCATTGATCCAGACCGGATGGTAGGGATCAAGTTTTTTCAAAAGTTCATAACCATTGATAACGTTGGCAAGCGGGATACCTACCCATGCCGGTTCATCTACGAGAAAGTAACCGAAAAGTGCCGGGTGATCTTTTATTTCCGGCAGGATTTCATATACCCGGTGCTGCCAGAGTTTATGTTCTTCAAGCGAGTGACCGATCCGGTCAAAGGATACGACCAGTTTGACATGATATTTTGCTGCAGTATCCAGAGCTTTTTTCAAACTTTCCACAGTTCCCTGCACCCGGACAACATTGAATCCGGCGCGTGCCATCTGATAGACGGAGTGTTCGGTAATACTGATATCCGGAGTCATCAGTACTATGGGATAAAATGGTTTGCCATTGAAAAAGAAATTTCCTTTTCCATCGGCAATGAGTTCATTTTTTGCTTTCGGCAGCTTTATAACGTTTTCAGTAATAGTATAATCTTTGCCATCGGCAAGAGAGGTGATCACGGCTGTCAGAGTATAAGTGCTGTCCGGCAATGCGTTTACCGGAATGGAAAAATAAGTTTTACCATCTTTTTCGGTCAATTTTGCCTGCAGACGAAACCGGATCTTATCACTGGTAAAATGAATGACTTTCACTTTACCCTTCGGCGCGGTGACAACACCGGTGATCTCTTTGATATCCATGCCGGAGTAGATGATATTGCGGTATGCCGGCGCGGTGACTGTAATTTTGAAATTATCTTCCGGACGTGACGGCTGTTCGGTAAGCTGAAAGTTTTTGAAACGGACATTTGCACCGGGTTTGACCGTACATACCACATTGAGCAGTGATGCTCTGGCGGGAACGGTGAAAACAAAACTTTTATTCTGCAGCTGACCGCCGACATCATCTGTCGGAGCAGGAATGGTGGTTCCATCATTGAAACGCATTTTCAATGTAAAATAGTGAAAACCGGTCTCATTGGCAGCCTGACCGGCACCGACCGTTTGATAAGAGAGTTTGTAGCGATGACCGGCTTTGACCGGAATACCGCAGAGAACAGCTTCGCCGCCGGGAGCAACCTGGATCATTTTGCCGTGTTCGCCGTCAACTTGAGAACCGACCTTGCCGAGATTCCAGACGCCGCCGGCTTCGCGGATAAGTCCGGCAGCGGAGGCTTCGGGAGTAATTTTCAGGTTCCGGACTTCCACAATACCGCTGCTTTCAGCAAAAAATGCGAAAAGAACACTGGTGAATTCCGTTGGCACTTTAAGTTTTGCTTTGATCGTAGTCCACTCTTTACTGACCGGTTTCCATGCGGCACCGGATGAGGAACTTTTCAGATATTTGCCTTTGCCGCCATCGGCGCGCAATGCCCACTCTGCGTATGCTTTGAATCTGCCGCCCTCATCGCCTCGCACATCCAGAGAGATATGATAAGTTACTCCCGGAACCATATTCGGCAGATTGTAGTAGATCATGGCGATATTCTGACCTTGCGGTGAAAGGACTGCCAGATTATAGGAGAACTTGAATTGGCTGGTTTTGCCGCGCAGTCCCCAATTGAGAGGAACACCGGCGTTTTTTATGGCAAAATCAAAATTAAAGTCAGAAATATCTTTGATCGCTTGGATTTGCAGATTTTTGAAACTTACAGCTTTATTGCCGATCACCCGGATGACGATGTAAAGATTTTGCCAGTTCTCCGGAATATTGATCACATCCTGGATTTTTTCAAACTTTCCGGTTCCGGAAAGTTTCGGCTGCAGCAGAAATGAACGGTAATGTTTCTTGCCGTTTTTCATCTGCGTGCCTTCTATATAGATACGGTAAACCGCTCCGGCTTCCGCCATTGCCTCATAAGAGACCAGCAGCGGAGTATTATATGGAAGCTGTATTTTTTGCTGTATGAGCATTGCCCGCTTGCCGGGAGCTGGCGGTTTCATATACAATACGCCGTCATTGACTTCGATTTTGCTGCCATTGTCGGCATTTACGCTCCAGGAAAAAGGCAGTTTTACCGGAGAAACTTTGCCGAAATCAGCATTTTTTACATACTCTGCCGCCGAAATAGTCAGCAATGACAATGCCGACAGCAATACCGAAAATTTTTTCATAATTTACATACCTCCTTATTTATTGAATACCATAAAGGTGTGATTGCCAGAAATCTTTATCTGTTTGATTATTGTTGACATCATAGCCGAGCTTGTTATTATACATTGCCGCATGACCGTCGACGTGGACAACGTTTATGCCGCCGCCTGAAAATGAATTGTAATCTGTGACGGTCATTCCCTGATTGCCGGCCGGATGACGGTAAGCCGGACGGTTTTTCTCTGCATGGTTCAGCGCAACAAAGTAGTCACTGCCTTCCCCGGCATCCATGAATAGTGCCGCCGCAGAAGTGGAAGAGAGCCGATTGGTCTTCTTCAAAGGACTGGCGATATCGCCGTTGATGGCATAGGCCAATCCGCCTTTACCGACTGCCGCCTCGATGGATGTGTTCCAGCTGTTTACTGTTTTCATATTGACCATTGATGGACAGAGAAACATCGGGATTTCCACCGGACGGTCATATTGCGGAGATCCGTCGGCGGCAATTACTGTTGTCGGGTATCCCAGATATGGTCCGATTTTGATCGTCCACGAAGTTCCCCAACCGGTACCGCCGGGAATATAATCTTCATAATCACTGATGTACATCATCGCTGCATTCCCCATCTGCTTGAGGTTGTTCAAACAGCTTGCTGATCGCCCGCGTTCTCTGGCACTGTTGAGTGCCGGCAGCAGAATTGCCGCCAGAATGGCGATGATGGCAATCACCACCAGCAGTTCTATAAGAGTAAATTTGAATCCCCGGGGATTCATACCAGTGCACTGGTATGAAT
>SUWK01000011.1:0-8869 GCA_015061525.1 Lentisphaerota bacterium | reverse complement strand
TGAATCCCCGGGGATTCATACCAGTGCACTGGTATGAATAATGTTTCTTTGTCTTTTGCATTTTTTTATCTCCTTTGGTTTTGATTATTATCGGGAAACATGTCCCTGTTATTAAATATACACCAAAGTATATGAAAAAAATTGTACTTTTAGAAAAATCTTTTGTAAAAAAATACACAAAAGTAAAAAAATTTTTCTTTTTTTTGCAGTTATATCCCGGATTTTTCAGTATTTTTATAACCAGTCCGGGATCACAGAACCGTTTTCCGGTTTGGTTTTCAATGTAAATTTCAAAGTGCCGCCTTGCAAAAGTTCTGCAATCGGTATGAAAGGCGCATCAAAAGTTTTGCCATTGAATTCATATCCGGCCGGATAGATCGCTTCCGGAGTTTCCCGGTCAACTTCGATCACCAGCTGCCTGTCATTGGCAACCGTCATTTCCGCCCGGTTGACTTTGGGGGAGGTCAGCAGACAGTATTGAGTTCCGGTCAACGGATAAAGCCCGAGACAGCTCAATACATACCATGAACTCAAACCGCCTGAGTCATTGTTGCCGGGACATCCGCCAACTCCGTCAAGGAACATATATTTGCGGATCACATCGTGGATCTTTGCCTGTTTGTCAGCTCTGCCGCACCATAAATATGCTGCCGGAGTTTCCATGTCTGACTCGTTATTCATTCCTTCAAAACGGTCATCGATCATCGGGCGTACACAGTCATAATTGTCCGTGCAGCCGAAACCGAAGAATTTATCCAACAGTTTTTCAAAATTTTCTTTCCCGCCGGCAAGTGCGATACGTTCTGCCATGTCAACGTGAGGACGGAAGGAATAATTCCAGTTGGTTCCTTCGTAATATATGGCATCTTTGATAAGTAATCCGGTGTTTTCGTCATAAGCCTTGCGCCATGATTTGCTGAAATCTTTCATTTCTGCTGCAAATTCGGCATCATCACAGAGAATGGCTGCCTGATAAGCTGCGTGGGCCGCTCCTGCAAGATCAAGGATGTGCGTCGGTGATTTGCCGGAAAGGTCGGCATGGGCAAACTCCGCTTTCAACGCAGCTTTCAACGCCGGATACTCTTCTTTGGTCAGCAGATTGCGGAAAAATCCGTCGCAGAGTGTGTAAACTGCCAGTGCGGTAGCCTGCATGTCGTGGCGGTTGTAGTTGACACTCATCATGAAACCATTGGGGAAATTGCCGAGACGTTTGCTTGTTTCCAGCATGGACAACAGCATATCGCGGGATTTTTCAGGTGCGACGAACATCATCAGCGGCAGCTGGGTGCGGTAAATATCCCACATTGTCTGGAAGTCGGTGTAACAATAACCGGCATCTGCCGGTTTTATCATGGAGTGATACAACGCGCTGTAAAAGATTTTGCTGTCAAGTTCATCAGTGAAGTCGGTTTTGATCCGGGAGAGCATATTTTCCCATTGAGCTTTTGTATTATCAACAGTTTTGTCAAAACCGATTGTTTTGGCTTCTTCCGCGCGTTGACGGGCCTCTGCGGTGGAAACCAGCGAAAAAGCGATAACACTTTCTGCTTCTTTGGAATTGAGATCAAATTCCATTACGCCATTGAAAATCGCCTGTCTTGTGATGCTGCCTGAAACATTTAATGCAAAGAAAATTTCCACCCCCTGAGCGGTGATGAAACCTTCACACCAGTTGCTGCCGCAGTTGACGCAGTGTACATTGAAAATACTTTCCCGGTAGAGGTTGATCGGAATTTTCAGTCCGATTTGAAATGAATCAACCGTGATTTTTGCCCGGCTGTCTGCAAAGTGATAGCGGTGCAATGCAGCAAATTTTGAGGCGGTCAATTCAAACTTCACCCCGTAATCGACCAATTCAGCGGAATAATACCCGGGAATGGCATATTCGTTTGTCATTTCCGATATATGAGTTGTGTCGCTGCCGTACACCGACGGCTGGATCAGAAAATAGTTGTAAAATTCTCCGAGAAAACCGGTGCCGCTGGGGTGAAAGTGGGTGAATCCGAATGCCGCCGGCCGGTCAGATATCTGCGGCGTGACCCCATCGCTGGAAGCACCGTTTCTGCCGTATCCGGTCGGATATGCTCCGCTGAAAGGCAATACTGAGACCCAACCGAATGGAACCAGTGCGCCGGGATGGGTGTTGCCGGTCTGTGCTTTGAGCCAGTTCCAATGTTTTGCCAGATCTTCCCCCGCAGGGGCGGCGGTGTGGCCATTTCCCCAGAACGGATCGGCATAAGAATAAATTTTATGATTTTCTATCATGGTATGTTCTCCTTGCTTTGCAATTGATCTTTTGTTTCCGGTTTAATATATCTTCAGGCAAAGTATTTTCAAGGAACGCTTTGGGGGAAAATATATGATATTTTATCAAAAAGGTATATTATATGTTCAACGGAAATGGAGTTGATGCGTGTCAAAAAGATGTATGATATTTTCAAGTTTTTTTACACCCGGATAACATCGGCATGTCATAAAAAAACGCCTCCGGAAAAGTATTCCGGAAGCGGATTCAGGAAAGTTTGTTTACTTGATGAAAAGCCATGCTGTGTATCCGCAGTAGATCAGCAGTAAAAATGCTCCTTCGGCGCGGTTTATTTTCCAGCCGGTACGCATGATCGGGAAAAGTGCGATTGTCAAAAAGAGCATCATTCCCAAGTCGATCAGGTCGATCGTTGGTGCATGGATCGGACTGATCAATGGCGCAATACCGAGAATGCACAGAATGTTGAACATATTTGATCCGATAACGTTACCGATGGCAATATCCTGTTCACCTTTTACTGCTGCAACAACCGAGGTCGCCAATTCAGGAAGACTGGTTCCCAACGCAACCACTGTCAAACCGATAACGGCATCGGAAATGCCGCCGGCACGGGCGATGAATATTGCCGCATTGACGAAAAGTTTGGCTCCTGCGACCAATCCCAATAAACCGCCGATCACAAAAATCGCCGCCAGATAATAGGGATAGATTTTGCTGGATGATATTTCATCATCGCAGCCGTCACTGCCATCCTTTTTCCCGGAATAAATGCTGTACGCGGTATAGGCGAGGATTCCGGCAAAGAAAATTCCTCCCTGCCAACGGGTGATCCCCCGGGAGAGAAAGCAGAAAAGTACCACGAAAATACTTGCAGCTGTAAGCAGCGGCAGATCGAAACGCAAGAGCTTTTTCTGTACTGTCAAGGGCGCAATTGCTGCACTTAATCCGAGAATCAGAGCAATGTTGCAGATGTTTGACCCGACGACATTGCCGATGCTTATATCGCCGGAACCTTTCAATGCTGCATCAATACTGACAACTAATTCCGGTGCACTGGTACCGAATGCCACCAGTGTAAGACCGATAATAAGCGAAGGCACTTTTAATTTCAGTGCGATGCTTACACCGCCTTTAATAAGAAATTCCGCTCCGTAATAGAGCAATGCGATGCCGGCAATACCACCGGCGATCTGATAGAATGTCTGCATGATAAAAACCTCTGATAGTTAATTGTTTTTGGCTGCGTTGGGGAGTTTGACGTATATCATGCCAGCGCGGTCATTGATGTTTTCCAAATGGCGGGCAAGTTTGCGGAATTCTTCAAGCAATTCAAGATAGAGAATACCGACCTGCGGACGGCAGTCGCCGTTGTTGATCCTTGAAAGATGTTCCGCTTCTGAACGGTCAAGCATGGCAAATATGCGCTCCTGAACCGTTTTGGCTTTGTTGACAGATTCAGAATCATTCTTTGCCAGCAGATCAATGGAACAATCTGCCAAATTGGCAAGTGTCCGGTGGAGCAGATCAAATTCTTTGTCTGCATCCTCACTGAAGCGCAGATTTTCCGCATTGAGTTTTTCGGTGATGCTGCGGATGATCTCTGCATGGTCACCGATGCGTTCCACATCATTGGTACAATGCAGCAGCAGCGGTATTTGTTCAGCTTCTTTTCTGGTAAGATCTTTGCTCATCAGCAGTGAAAGATATTCGGTGATATCTTTCTGCCGCTGGTCAATATCAGTTTCGCGTTTTTCCAGTTGTTTGACTATCGACTGATTTTTTTCATTGTTATTTGAATAAATATCAATGGCGCAGTCGATCATTTTCCAGGCTTTTTTCAACATCTGGCGCAAGCTGCTGGTCGTCTGTGCCAACGCTATCGGCGGAGCATCAAGCAAGTGCGGCTCCAGTTTCTGAAACTTGATTTTTTCGTCTTTTACCGGAATGATTTTTTCGCAAACCTTTGCAAAAACCGATACAAACGGCAGCAGGATCAAAGTTGTAACGACATTGAAAATCGTGTGAGCATTGGCAATTTGCCGCGGCAGACCGGTGCCGAGTTTTTTGATTATGGCAAAAAATAACGGGTCGCCGCTGCACGGGATCAGGAAGCTGAGCATTATTATCATAACCCCAAGGACATTGAATAACGTGTGCGCCAGTGCCGCTTGTTTAGCAACCCGGTTCGCGGTCAGTGCCGCCAACTGGGCTGTGATGGTCGTACCGATATTGGATCCCAGAACCAACGCCACTGCAGTGTAAATATCAATAAGGCCGCTTGCCCCAAGAGCAATGATTATACCGGTACACGCTGAACTGCTCTGGATTATGAATGTGGCGATCATACCGACGGCAACTGCTCCGAGCAACGCCCAGAATGGCATCAGGTATGAACCATTTCCGGGAGCGCATTCAAAAAGTTGGAATGCTTTTTCAAATGCTTCATACTTCGACAGTTCTTTCAACGTATCGCTCATCAATTCCATTCCCAGAAAGAGAAAACCGAATCCGAGTATGGTTTCACTCCAATTGGCAATTCTCCGCCGGGGGATAAAACTGCACAGCAAACCGAGAATGATCGCCGGCATGATGATCCAGGAAATCTTGAATGCCACTAATTGAGCGGTAATAGTCGTTCCAATATTGGCACCGAAAATCAAACCGACTGCCTGTGCGAGTGTGAGAAGTCCGGCATTGATAAAACCGATGACCATTACGGTACTGGCACTGGATGACTGAATAACGCAGGTGACCGTTGCACCGGAAAGAACCGCCATAAAGCTGTTTGCTGAAAAGACCCGCAATATGGAACGCATTTTTTCTCCGGCGACATGGTGCAGACCGTCGCTCATCATTTTCATGCCGAAAATGAATATCGCCAGACCGCCGAATACATTTAACATAGTATGAAATATGGACATAAATATCCTTGTAGTGTTTTATCGTGCTGCATTTGGAAGTTTTTCGTAGAACATCCCGGCACGGTCGTTGATGTTCTCCAGATGGCGGGCGATTTTGCGCATTTCTTCAACAAGTTCCAAATAGAGGATTCCCACTTGCGGACGGCACTCTCCATTGTTGAGACGGGAAAGATGTTCATTTTCAGAACGGTCAAGCATGGAGAATATCCGCTCCTGGATAACCTTTGCACGGTCGAGGGATTCTGAATCATTTTTTGCCAGCAGATCAATGGAGGCATCAGCCAGATTGGCAAGGGTTTTATGGAGCAGATTGATTTCGGCTTCAGCATCACTGCTGAAACGCAGCTTTTCCGCATTGAGTTTTTCGGTGATGCTGCGGATGATCTCCGCGTGGTCGCCGATACGCTCCACGTCATTGGTACAATGCAGCAGCATGGGTATCTGTTCGGCTTCCCGTCTGGTCAGGTCTTTGCTCATCAGCAGTGAAAGATATTCGGTAATATCTTTCTGCCGTTGGTCGATATCGGCTTCGCGTTTTTCCAACTGACGTACCATGGATTGATTTTTTTCATCATTGCCGGAGTAGATACGGATCGAGCAATCTATCATTTTCCAGGCTTTTTTCAACATCTGCCGCAAACTGCTGGTCGTTTGTGCCAGCGCGATCGGCGGAGTATTGAGCAGATGCTGTTCCAGACGTTGATATTTGACCTTGCTGCTTTTTACCGGGATGATCTTTTCACAAAGTTTGGCAATGAAAGGAATAAACGGCAGCAGTATCGCCGTGGTCAGCACGTTGAATACCGTGTGAGCGTTGGCGATCTGGCGCGCCGTGCCGCCGCCGATCCAGGATATCAGAGCAAAAAATACCGGTTCGCCATCTATCCTGATGAGAAATGTCAAACAGAGGATCGATACACCGATAATATTGGATAAAGTATTGGCAAGAGCCGCCTGTTTGGCAACGCGGTTGGTGGTCAATGCTGCCAACTGTGCGGTGACCGTAGTACCGATATTGGAACCAAGTACCAGAGGTACGGCGGTATAGATATCAATCAAACCGCTTGCACCCAGTGCGATGATGATACCGGTACAAGCTGAACTGCTCTGGATTATCATTGTAACCACCATACCGGCTACGACTGCGCCGAGAAGTGCTGTTACCGGGATAATGCCGTCAACCGGGGCACATTCAAAAGTTTGAAATGCTTTTGCAAAGACTTCTCTATCAATGCTCTTGAGAGCTGTGCTCATCGTTTCCATACCGAGAAAAAGAAAGCCGAAACCGATGATGGTTTCGCTCCATCTTGCCACTCGCTGGCGCGGAATAAAACTTAACAGCAAACCGAGTATGATCGCCGGCATGATAAGCCAGGTGATCTTGAATGCCACCAACTGTGCGGTGATAGTCGTACCGATGTGCGCTCCGAACATCAGCCCGATACCCTGAACCAGATTGAGCAGTCCGGCGTTGATGAAACCGACCACCATAACAGTTGTGGCACTTGAGGACTGGATAACGCAAGTTACTGCCGCACCTGAAATGATCGCCATAAAACGGTTGGCTGAAAATATCCGCAGGATGGAGCGCATTTTTTCTCCCGCGACATGATGCAGACCGTCACTCATCATTTTCATGCCGAAAATGAATATCGCCAATCCGCCGAATACCTCAATTGCTGTTTTCATTAAAAATTCCTCTTGTTGTTGTATTACGAAAATCGTTTGATTATTTTCTGTATATCAAATGGTCCGGCCCTGACAAAGGTTGCGGGATTTGCTGCCGGGTACAGAGCAGGGGTGGGGGGGACGGTGTGAACCGTACAGTACCCGGAAACAATCCGGATCATCAATGAAAACGGCATCGCCGGTAATGCCCCGGGACGCCGGAATACGGGAGTATTTACCCGTTTTACGATGGATTTGTGAAATACTGCTGAAAAAGGCAGTTCAAAGGGGGGATTCTGACAGATCTGCTGCTCATCATGGACTGCAAGTGATGATTTATTGTCAGAATAAAAGGCAAATACAGCAACGAGCACCAAAATCATTATTCCAACTGCGGTGAAAATTGCAGCAGAACTGATGGTGACCGATGAAAAAGCTGTATTTTTTGCTTTCAAACTTAAATCCTTGGAAAAATGAAAAATCTAAATGCCATAATATACATCCTGAACGTGCTGAAAGCAAGAAAGCTGCCGGAATTTTATTCCTGAAAGAATAAATAAATGACGTCTTGAAAAATTATTTCCGGGATTCTTTGTGAAAAGATATGGCAATCATGCCGCATATCCCGGCAAGAGCCATAAAAATAAATACTCCGCAATAGGCTTCCGGCGGATAGCTGACCGCATCAGCCGGGGAAAAATATTGAATGATTCTGCCGGAAATATTCTGAAAAAGAGCGATAAACACAAAGCACCAGAAATTGAGCAGCGCAACCGCAAGTCCGGTATCTTCCGGAGGATTGAGTTCTTTGGCAATATTGCCGAAAACCGGAAACCACCCGGCTGGAACGGCTATCAATATAAACGCCGTTGTTGTCAATATGACAGATGTGACTTTGGAAAATGCCAGATATCCGGTCACTGCTCCTGCCGTGGAGAGCGCAAAGGCGATAAAGACGGCAACTTTGGAACGGTTGCCGCAAAGTTTGAGCAGCAGATTTCCCAGAACATTGTTCAGCGCGACGATTATGGTCAGGATCATTATGACAGTAGAGGCATGAGCAGCTGTTATGCCGCAGCGGTCAGTCAGGCTTTTGGCTCCGAGTTGGGAACTCAAAACGTAATATGAACCGAAAAGCAGAGGAATTGTCAAATTTATCAACCACATTGCCCGGTTGGCGAACATCTTTTTCAACGGCTGCAGTGTTTCTCCGTTTTGCACCGGTTTTATTGTACCGGAGGAAAAGAGCAGTATCCCGCCGATCGAGAGTGCCGCAATGATTCCCGGTATCATCATCGACCACTGCCAGCCGACGGCATCGGTCAGCAATACCATCGGGGTAGTCCCGCAGACCGGGCCGAAATAAGTAAACAGCATGGTGACACCGAGCGCAAAGGCAAATCTTTGGGAAAAAAGGTCGCTTAATAACTTTACAACCCCGAGAAATACAGTTCCTGCCCCCAAACCGGTACAGATCCGGAAAAATATCATCAGCCAGTAAAATTCTGTCAGCGGAAATCCTATTGTTCCGGCGGCAAACAATCCTCCGCCGATCAACAGTATCCGTACTCCGCCGTAACGGTTGCTGAAAACTCCCGCCAACAGCTGACTGGCAGCATAGGCATACATAAAAGCCGCGCCGGTTCCGGCAATTTCAGCAGCATTCAGGCCGACGGCGATTAAATCATCATAGACAATAGCAGGCACCAGGAGTTTTGCCATACTGGTAAGGAAGTAGAGTATGACACCGAAAAAAAGAATGATCAATTTTTTTCTGCGGATGATTTCTGCAGAAAGAGGAGGAGGAAGAGAGTTCATAGTTGTGAATAAAATATTATTGTTTTTTGAGTTTTTGTTGTTGTCCTTAATTTTGTGAAAATCTAACCTGCGGTGGCGGCTTGCGGGTAATCTCGCGCCTTGCTCCTGCGCCGGAGCAGTCGAGTACATAGTACACCTTGTCCCGCCATAGCTTTATGCGACGGCGGATCCTGCACCGTACTCGTCGCAAAACACG
>SUWK01000102.1 GCA_015061525.1 Lentisphaerota bacterium | reverse complement strand
TCAGAGATTTCTATTCAAACACACGCTTTTGAGAGGGGCGACCATTCTCTGTCCGGGGAATCGTAAAGGAAGAAACTTGCTGTAAATCCTTGCCGTACAGCCACAAATCACTATAAAAACAAAGAGTTCAATCATACTTGACTGAACTCTTGAGAATTTGTAAATGGTGGGCGGTACGTGACTCGAACACGTGACCTCTGCCGTGTGAAAGCAGCGCTCTAACCAACTGAGCTAACCGCCCCTGTTATGGGGTAATACTTATAATATAAACCCCGGTTGATGAAAAAGCAAGTCAATAGCGGAAAAAATTTCCGCTTTTCTTATAACGGTATCACAGCGCCAAAGCGATACCGCGCGGCAATTCAAAACGCGGCGGCTCACCTTTTTGACAGGAAACACGCAGTATCCCCTGCGGTGTCGGGATCGCGCAGCGGAAATAATCCAGATCCACACATTTCGGTTTCAATCTCACCCGCTTGAAACCGGGTTCCACAATTTCCAGACCGCACAACATTTTTATCAACAGTGCAGTCGGTCCGCCAGACCAGCCATGGCACAGACTGTGACGGTATCCCTGAAAACAAAATGATCCGCTTTCCGCATGAAGATCGCGTTTTCCCGGAACCGGAGGTTCATCTATCGGAGTGGCATTTTCCAGCCAATTCATGTCAAAATCTTCCCAGAAACTGGTCGCTCCAAATTCCAGCATCGCTCCGTAATATTTGCGGATCGTATTCAAAACCCCCTCGTAATCACCGGCCTCCGCCCGGGCTGAAAGCGTGTAAAATCCCATAAATGTGCCCAAATCACAATACGGATCAACACTCAATATCTGCTCATTGACTTTGACCGCATCGGCTGCTCCAGCCAATGCCAGTAGCGCATTGGGAGCTTTTCTGGATGTCGGCGGAACCTTATAACTTTTCAGCAGCGTGTATTTTTCTTTGCAGAATCCGGCAAATTCCGGATCTTCCAACACCACGGCGATCTTTTCCGCCGCGCCGAACGCCCGGATCATCAAAGCCTGCAATCCGGCGTGAACCGCTGCGTCATCTCCTCTGGTCGGCCAATCGATAAAACGCGTTTCCGGCAAGATCTCTCTGCCATCGGCAGCGATAAAGTCACCCAGCTGACGCATCAATGCTTTCAAATACTCTTTCTGCTCTTTGAGATACTCAATATCAGCAAAGTGCATATACAAATCCCAGTGACAGATCACCCACCACAGCGAATAACTGCTGATACTGTTCATATACTCCGGCAGCGGCGCACGGTTGCGGATATAATCCAAACTCTTTTTCACTACCGGCTGATTGCCGAATATATAATTGATCACAGTCACTTCCGGATGCATATCACCCATCCACACCAGCCGATCACGCTTGACTCCATCAAGAATATACTCCTGCATATTCAGAAAAACCGTATGCACACAAACATCCCAGATCCGCTGCAGCAGCGGGTCACTGCACTCCAAAGAACCGACCGCTTCAATATCAAGGTGACGGTACATCGCCATCACCGAAGCCACGGGGATATCTGTCAACGCCTCAATACGGACAAAACGGAATCCGGTATTGCCGATCTCGGTAGCCCCCATTTCAGGCAGCAGCGTTTCCAGATCGTGGAGCGAATGGCACTGATCCGGTTCTGACATCGCCTCGGAAACCGATTCACCGAATACCAGATGGCAGCGGCTTTGTCCCCTGCCGGTCACTATCCGCACTCCGCCGGTAAGTTCCATGCCGAAATCCAGCACCACAAAAGAACCGGCTTTCACCACCATTTTTTCCCCTTCACGCAAATGTTCAGAGGGCTGAGTCAATGTTTTTCCGACAAAAAACTCCGGATTTTCCACCCCGGAACTTACCACCACCCGTTTTACCGGTATATAATCAATGACGCGCGGATCGCGAATGCCGGAAATCAATTTGCTCATACTGCCAATCTCCCTTCGAAAAATTTGCTTCTCAATTCATCGTCATAGTATAACCGCAAAAAGCTGAAAAGTCAAGCTCAATGCCGGTATTATTCCCCGATAATTCCGGAAATCGTGCGATAAACCTCCGCATAAGCCGCAGTGTCTGCCTGAACACCTCGCGGGAAGATCACCTCCAGATTGCACGGCCCATTGTAGCCGTTGGCATAGAGCGCAAAAATCACTGACCGCAGGTCAATAGTTCCCGCTCCCGGCAGCAGATGTTCCTCCCGGTGTCCGTGATTATCCGATACGTGGATATGTTTGACCAATCCGGCACTTGTCCGGCAGACCGCCACCGGATCTTCATGCAGATTGGCGTGATTTACGTCAAAGGTCATAAACATCCGGTTCTCACCGAAAGAACGTACAAATTCCACTATTTCCGCAACATTCGGGAATCTTTCATCGTACTCCGGTTTATACGGAGCATTTTCCATACAGAAAACAAATCCTGCCTTTTCTGTTTTTTCCAACAGCATCTCCACACTGTCACGGAAATATTTCCCGATTTCCGGATCGTTGAACCGGTGAAAATAGTGTTCGACAATGGGACATGGAGCATATCCGGCAAATACTTCCAGATAACTGAATGCCGCTTCCGCCGCCTCACGGCGCACTGCGGCATCCGGGGAACAACTGCGTGCATCCAGCACTCCGTGAACCGCCACGACCGGCGCAGCCGTTTTGCACGCGGCACTCAACAGCACCGGAGCATCCTCTCTTTTGGTTATCGCCAGTTCAAATCCGGCAAATCCGGCTTCCATCGCCATTTCAAAGTGCCGGATAAGTGCCGCTTCATCGGCGGTATTTGCTGTAAATGCACACGTACTTAAAGTTATATCATGCTTCATAAGACGTTTCCCCATAAAACCAAAAAAAGCGGACAAAAATTTGCCCGCTCTTTCTGCTGATTACAGAAAATTATTCCTTTTCTTTCAACTCAGTAAGTTTTTTCACCGTCAGCTTGTACGGATAAGCGGCATTGGCTTCATCCTTGCTGAACGAACCATTCACACGGACTTTGCCGGTAACAGCTGCCATGCCGTCACCCAATTCAATCATGACCTTCGCACCTTTACCGTTGGCGAGGTAGAGTTTGCCGTCCTCTTTCTCGATCACACCGGTCAATTCACCGTCAAAAACTTCCGTTGCCGGCACATAACCGGATTCGGCAGCAAGCTTCTCAAAAGTGATTTTGTGATCCGGCATGTGCGGAGCCATGAAAAGCAGCGCACCGATAGCGAGCGCACCGGAAAGTGCCGTGCAAAGCAGACCGATCTTGAACCACTGGAAGAAGCTGATCTGGCTGCCGCCGTGCTTTTCAAGCATACCCAGTGCCACGATATTGGCAGTACTGCCGATCATGGTGATATTGCCGCCGAAACACGCACCGAAAAGCAGAGCCCACCACAACGGCAGATCTTTGATATTGATCGACAGCTGTTCGATGACCGGACTGAATGCTGCCACAAAAATAACGTTGTCAACAAAAGCTGAACCGAATGCTGAAACCGTGAAAATAAACGGTACCAGTGTCGTCGTGGAGCTGCCGGCGATTTTGGAAAATCCATTGGCAAGCACTTGATCCACGTGGGTGTGTTCCAGAGTTCCGGCGACTGCAAAAAGCAGCATGAAAAAGATCAACGTCCACCAGTCGACCTCTTTTTCCACATAGTGGCGGGCGCGGTCAGGTTTGAGGATCATCACCACACCGGCACAGATCAGCGGCATGACCAGCAGCACACTGTTTTTATCAAGACCGAGCAATTCTTCGGTCTGATGGTGGGAAGCAATGGCAACAACTGTCAGCACGATCAGAATAAGTCCGCGCATATAGGGGACTTTGACAACCGGAGCAATGGAAAGACCGCGGGCAAGACGCTCTTTGAGGCTGACATCAAATTTTGCCAGATCCTTGCGGAAAAACCACAGCAGCAAGCCGATCGTGGCAAACAGCGAAACCAGCATCAGCGGGAACGCCCAAACCATGAAGTCACCGAATGTAAGCTGTCCTTTGGTACCGATAAAAATACCCACCGGGTTACCCATCATCGTTCCGGCAGAACCGATATTGGTCGCCAGTACCGCGATCAATATATATGGAGTTGCGTTGAGTTTCAAACGGTCGCAAACCTGGAAAATCAGAGTGGAAATAAAGATGATGGAGGTCACCTCATCCACCGCACACGCCAGCAGCGCACTGGCTGTCGCGGTCACGAAAATAAATTTTTTACCGTTCAGTCTGGGCATGGATACGATCAACTGCACGATCCATGTAAAAAATCCCAGGTCACGCAGCGCACCGACGATGATCATCATACCGACAAGGAACATGATCACTTCCAGTGAAGAGGAATTCACAAAGGTCGGAATATCCATCGACTTGTTGAAAATCAGCACCGCCAGTCCCAGAAACGCGATCGCCAGACGGAATCCCCAGAAGAACAGCGTTCCGAAAATAATTGAAATAAACACCGCACACGCAGTCGACTGCGCCGTTGTCATCGCGCCGGTGGCAGCTCCACCGAATCCGACCAGACCCGCCGCTGCCAAAAGGATCAGAAAACGGGACACCATCTCTTTGACCGACATTTTGCCGGCAGAAGCACTCTCACTCATAATACATCAATCCCAGAAAAGTTTTGCTGAAAAATTCTTTAACGACACCACACCGGCTGGTTTGCCTTCACCATCCAGAATGATCAGCTGTGAAAGCTGGTTCATCAGGAATGTCTTGGCAAGTTTCACCGCCGGATCATCAACATTGGCACTGATAAACTCCTCGCGCATGATATCCGCAACTTTCGTCTCATCAGCAGTTTTAAGCATATCAGAGAACGGCTGCAGCTGATAGATCGGGGAAAGATCCTCCAGCCAGAGCAAATGTTCCGGCAGACTGTATTTGAGCAGATCCGCCAGAGAAAGGATACCGCGCAGGTCACCGGTATTATCCACCACCGGAAGCTCTTCACTGCGGGTGACAGCAAACTTTTTCACCGCATCCAGGATGGAATCCGTTTCCTGCAGCATTTCCGGGAAATCCTCCATCAGATCCGCCGCTTTCAGATAGTCCGGGATACTCGCCAGTCCGCAGGAAAAGTGATTGTAAAGTTCCTGCGGCGCGGAGATCGCGGCAACTTTTTCCGTCACTGCCGGATCTTCAAACTCCGTTGCCAGCGCGGAAAGCAGCTGGACATGCAAATTGGGATCTTCCACCGGAGTAAGCAGCAGCACCATGACCTTGGCTTTGGTCGTACCGCCGAAATCACACCCCTGCGGGATGCAGGCGATGGCGGTAAGAGCCTCGTGAAGTCCCGGGATACGCGCATGGGGGATCGCCAGACCGGGAGCCACCATCGTGGGGAACAGCGCCTCGCGGCTCTCAATTTCCCGCCGGGTGTAATCCGCATCCAGTTCGGGGTAGTGCCGTTTCAGCAATTCAATAAGTTTATTCAGTACAACTTTACCGTCAGCATCAGCAACATTGCACAAAATATTGTTGATCTGCAGAAAGTTGCAAAAACAACGCCTTTGATTTTTCATATAATCCTCCCAAAGGTTTTGTTAATGGTGAAAAAATTTTGTTTAAAATACATCCGATTAACACTTTTGACAAGTTTTTTTTATAAAAATAATCATTTTTTACATCAAATATCTGTATTTATCCATGTCCGAAATTTGCTTTTCCGGCATTTCGAGGTTATTTTGTAAAAAGTACATCAAACTTTGCAACAGTTAAGGAATTCTGCTGTCATGGATAAAAAACGTCTGGAAATGTATGCTGATCTGATCGTCAACACCGGGATCAACCCTGACCCCGGACAGGATGTGGTGATAACCGCCGGTTTTGACCAATTGGATTTCGTCCGCCTCGTCACTGAAAAATGCTACCGGCGCGGCGTGGGAAAAGTCTGGTTCAACTGGGTCGATATGCCGCTTGAAAAACTCCACTATGTTCATCAGAGCGAAGAGCGTCTGGCAAAATTTGAAAATTGGGAAGTGGAAAAACTGCGCTGGCAATCGGAAAAACTCCCCGCCAGACTCTGGCTGGATTCCGATGACCCTGACGGCATGGATGGAATAGATCCGGAAAAACGTGCCAAAGCGCAAATGGCAAAATTCCCCGTTATCAAACCTTTCCGTGATGCCATGGAAAACCGCCACCAGTGGTGCATCGCCGGTGTCCCCGGCAAAGAATGGGCGATGAAAGTCTTTCCCGGACTCCCCGCCGATGAAGCAGTCGAAAAACTCTGGGATGCCATTTTGACCGCCGCCAGAGCCAACGGCGATGCCATCGCCAACTGGGATGCCCACAATGCCGCCATCGCCCGCCGCAGCGCAATCCTCAACGATTTTCACTTCACCGCTCTTGAATACAAAGCTGACAATGGTACAGATTTCCGCGTCGGTCTGATGCCGCAGGGCATTTTTGCCGGAGCGCAGGAAACTGACCTTTCCGGCAGAAAATTCAATCCCAATATCCCCAGTGAAGAAATCTTCACCTCTCCTATGCGCGGCAAAGCTGAAGGCACACTCGTAGCCACCAAACCGCTCTCTTATCAGGGATCACTCATAGAAAACTTCTCCATGCGTTTTGAAAACGGTAAAGTTGTGGAAGTACACGCGGAAAAAAATCAAAACGTTCTGGAAAAAATGGTCGCCATGGATGAAGGTGCCGCCTACCTCGGCGAATGTG
Organism: Lentisphaerota bacterium; assembly: GCA_015061525.1. Lineage (GTDB taxonomy): Bacteria > Verrucomicrobiota > Lentisphaeria > Victivallales > Victivallaceae > UBA1784. The sequence continues at coordinate 424 of SUWK01000102.1, read as the reverse complement.
CCCTCATCGCCAAAGACTCCCCCATCAACCAGTCCGGAATACTTTTCTGGAACACCCTCTACGACGAAAATGCTTCATGCCACTTCGCCGTCGGCAGAGGGTTTGACTGCTGCATCCGTGATTTCGCCGGCTATTCCAAAGAGGAATTGACAGCAATGGGACTCAATGACAGCATGATCCACGTTGATTTCATGGTCGGCTGCGACTCGCTCGATATCGACGGCATCACCGAAGCCGGTGAAAGGATCCCCATCTTCCGCAACGGTTCATGGTGCTTCTGACGGATCGTTTTTTATGTAAGGCTCTATTATGTAAAAGTCAAGGGCTGATTCCCTTGTTTTTGTTAATTTTCTTAAATTTTCTGTTCACAAGCAACAAAAATCCTGTCTGCATAGTTTTCTATGCAGTATTATTTTCACAGTTT
>SUWK01000101.1 GCA_015061525.1 Lentisphaerota bacterium | reverse complement strand
GAGGATGAGCGGAGGACGAGCAATAAGCCGCGAGCGACCGGAAAGAGTGCCAAAGGCACTCGCCCCGGGAGCGCAGGCGCAATAACTTAATGGAAGAACCCAATGCCCCGCAACAGTCACGGGAAGGTTCTTGAGGGAGGGGAGTTTGAGGGGAGGGAAACGCAGTGTCCCGCCCCTCAAGCAAACTGAACGTTGCGAACACCCTCCACAACTTGTGTGCGCAATATGTTGTCAACCTATATTGGGAACAGAGCTTTTTGTTATTGTCCTGAATTTTGTGAAAAATCTAACCAGCGGTGGCGGCTCGCGGGTAATCTCGCGCCTTGCTCCTGCGCCGGAGCAGTCGAGTACATAGTACACTCCTGCACCGTACTCGTCGCAAAACACGACCTTCCTCCGCAATCCATCCACCGGTTGGATCAACCCCGTACCGGCTTGGTTGACAAATCACAACTTATGTGATATGTTTTATACACTGATAGAAATGTTTGTTTATAACCTCATGCTTCCGTTTCACAAAATTTGGGACATTACCTGTTTTTTATTCCGCAGTCGGCGTCCGGTCGGCTTTCAGACCGAGATAGGGGGAAACGCCCATCATCCGGAAGAAGCAGCGGTCGTACCAGAAACGGCGCGGCTTGGCAAAAGTGATCTTCCACACTCCGCTTTTTGCGGCATTTTCTTTGTCGGCGTTGAACTGGAAACCGCTGCCGGCAACCGCCGGGTTACGGTAGACGATTTTGCCATTGGGATCGGTGATCGTCACGCCGACAGAGTTGACGAAACCTCTGCCCCAGACACGGATGGCGAATTCCGGAGTGCGCGGCGGCACGTGGAAGTAGAGCGTACCGGTCACGCGGTCAAGTTCGTTTTCAAACTCTTTGGCGATGGGGCCTGCCGGAACATTGGCACCGATGATGGCGGTTTTGAGGTAGAAGCCGCGCACTTCCACGCGGTGAATACCGTCAGCAGCGGCAGTGAAAGAGAAGACTTTTTCCGATGCCGGGGCGATATCACCCAGTTCAGAACGGCTGCCGTCCGGTGCAACGAGGGTGACTTTTGCCGGTTCTCTTGACCATCTGCCGTTTTTGGTGTATTTGAGTTTGAAATCGACTTTTTTGCCGCTTTTTGCCAGCAGCCAGTAATCAGCGGAAAGGATCTGGGAAAATTCCGGGAGCGTTTCCATCTGACCGTCTGCCGGGAACGCGGCGGAAAATTTCCGGTCGGAAAAATCGTATGAGTATTCCGGCTGCTGCTTATAGCCGCAGGCTTTCAAAAATGCATCGTCCAGAACCGTCTTTTTACCGGTGCTGTCGGTGATTTCTCCACTGATCCAATCGCTTTTGCCGGAGAAGCTGTAGTCATTGATCTGCAGTGCATCTTTGGCACTGACATCGGTAAGTTTCGTGTTGTTGAAAGTGATTTTGGACTGCGGAGTGGAGTTTTCACTCAAGGGGTGATTGAAGTTGACCTGGATCGCTTTGGAGGGATTTTTCGCCCGGGTGATGACCAGATTATCGAAGTTGACATTCAACTGATGGTGCAGATCCACGTCAACTTCCACCGGAGGACGGTAAAACGGTTCATTGCGGGTGGCAACTGCCTGACAATTCAGGAAATCGATTTTGCCTCGCACCGGGTCGCCGGTTTTGAACTCGGTTCTGGTGTAAGCGTAAATGTCGCCTTCGCGGTTGTTTTTGGCAATGCAGTTTTCAAAGCGGATATCCATTTCACCGGCGAGGTCGCTGTTGGCTCTGGTGGCAGCCACGAGGATACCCCAGCGGAAGTTTTCCTCAAAGCGGCAGTTGCGGATGACGATGCCCTGCAGCGGTTCATTGGTATTGTTGGGTTCAATATCTATGCCTGACTGCGGGCTGGTGCCTTTGGTGCGGTTGAATGCGGAATTTTCGACGAGGATATTTTTACCGCCGATGATACTCAGACCCTGACGGTGGTGATCTTCGCACAAAACATTTCTGACCACGGCATCTTTGACCAGACAGAGGTAAACTCCGTCACCGCCGCTGCTGTAGATATTCATATTCTCCAAACGGAAATTATTGGAGTTTTTGACATTGACCGCATGCCGCCACTCTCCGGACTGATACTGTTTTTTATCCTGATAATCTTTTTTGTGCATCCGGATGATACCGCCTTTGCCCAGGCCGCGGATGGTGACATTGTCGGCATTTTCAATATTGAGAAGACTCACCCGGAGTTCTTTCAGACCGCCTTTGACGGCGATGATTTCCGCGCCTTCTTCAAAGATGATCTCCTGATTGGGAACGAATTTCAGCGGTCCGGTGATCCACGGGGATGACTGTTTGTCAATGATGAGTTTGGAAACTTTGGAATAGATGGCTTTCTGCAGAATTGCAGTGCTGTCAACGGCGTTGAAGCCCCATTCGGAAGCGCGGCGCGCTCCGGGGATGACGGCGGCGGCACTTTTTACCGGGGCAGCGGGGGCGGCCTTGACCGCAGAAGCATCGATTTTCAAGAGACCGCTGGAAAAGTGGTATCCGGCAAAGCGGACGGAGAAGTAGCCGTACTTCATTCCGGCGGGGATCCGGGCGGAATAACGGTTGCCGGATTTTTCAGTGTTGACCGAACTCCATTTTTCACCTTTGCGGTCAATGGGGCCGCTTGAGCAGTGGAACATTACGACCGCCTGATCGGAAAATTTCTGCATTTCAAGATCAATAGCGGCATCGGAACCAGTCTGGGCGATTTTGCCGAAACGGGGAAGTTCACTTATTTTGCCGGTCATGTAATCGGCAAAGAGCCGGATTTCCGGCACATCGGAGTCTTCATGCCCGTGTTTGAGGTTCAGCCGCAGAGAACGGAAAACTTCACCTTGCGGCAGTTCGGTCGACTGGAACCATCCTTCAGAGTAAAAAATCCCATCATCGGCACCCTTGACAAAGAGCATGGGCAGCTTGGTGTTTTTCAGGGAAACTGCCGGGTCGAACTCGGCGGTGTAACGGTCGGTGACCGCCTTGCCGAGTTGTCTGATACGGTTGCGGAAATAACTGCCGGAAATAACATTGCCCGAACCGTAAACCGGAACGGCAAAGCGGAAACGTCCGTCGATACCGGCACTTCTGGCAGTGAGGATACCGCCCATGCTGACTCCGATGATACCGATGTTATTCTGATCGATCTCCGGCTGGCTGCGCAGGAAACTGTTGGCACTCATCACTGCGGCAACACTGTGAAAGTTGAAGTTGTCGGCATCTTTGACATCGGCATGAAACCAGAATTTTTCAGCGGGACCGGCATAGGGGGATTCTTTGCTTGCAGTATTGCGTGACCATCCCTGACGTGCCGGCACTCTGCCGTGATAGTCAATGGCGATTGCAGCGTAACCTCTGCCGTTCCAGAGGGCGACCCAGTCCGAAAATGCTGTACCGCCGCTGCCGTGCAGCAGCACTACTGCGGGAACCTTTTCACCCTTTTTGTGTTCGGGCAGACCGTACCATGCGAAAACTTTGGTCGGTTTGCCCTGATAATCCGGACCGGAAAGCCACAGGGCTTTGATTTTCGGATTGGAGATCCGCATTCCGGCGGTACTTGCCGGTTCTGATGCCGGAGTTTTGGCAAATGGAGTAAAATCTATCGCCGCAAGAGCGATACTGCTGAAAAACAGCAGCGCAGATATTGACCGTTTCATAAAATATTTTGACCTCCTGTGTAATTATTTTTTCAGCAGAAACCAGCGGGTAGTTCCGGCGGTCAGCTGCAACGTAACTTTTCCGTCATTGACCGGCAGATTTACGCTGCCGTTTTCTGTGAGCAGTTCTTCGACTTGCGTTGTTCCCGGCGGCAGCGTCAGGGTGGCTTTACCGTTTCTTACTGCATGGCATGAAAGGAACTTGCCGTTGAAGTGGATGGCAAGTAAACCGGGTTCACAGAGCGTATAGGCATTGGCATATCCGGCGATATTGGCAAGCAGTCCGGCTGAGAGTGAAAACGGTTCTGCCAGGACGATGATTGTCGCATCGCCATCTTTTCCGGCAGCGGCGGCAACCGAACCGTCTTTGTACCGGGAAAGGACTTCAGATTTTTTCGCTCCCGTGATCTTCATTGCCTGATAACGGGCATAGTGCGGGGAAGAACCCAGCAAAGAGAGCGAGTCCATAAACAGCTCTATTGATGAGGTGAGCGGTCTGACGTTGGCGGCAAGCGGATGATTTTTGACCAGTTCACCGCGCACCCGGTTGTAACCGGGGAGCTTATTCAGTTTGAACCTGGTATTTTTATAACCGGGAGAATAGACGAAAACCAGAGTTTTCCCCAGTTTTTTCAGACGCTCGATCCTCTGTTTTGCCGCTTCGCTCATGCGGAAATTGTGGACAAAACAGTACACCTGATACTCTTCAGAAACTTTACCGGCGGCAAAATCATCCTGCGAATGAAGATCATAGGGGACCCCGGAAATTTCAAACTGCATGGCATGCAGCGGTGAATTGGGGCGATCCATAAGCGTACTTTGTTCGGCGGATACCAGATACATGGAGCGTTCATCGCGGATCATGCAGACACCGCTTTTGAATGGTATTTCCGGAGCATTTTGAACCTGCTTTGCCGCTTCGGTGGTCAGACGGATCTCTTTCATCACTTCCGGAGCATCAAAGTACCGGTTCATGGAAAGATACCACCATGCCATATTCTGTGCCAGTGCGGCTCCGGCATACTTGCGGTTGACCGACTGCCACATCTTTTCATTAAGTGCCACACCGACCCAGTGGTCGTAAATTTCACCGGATACCGGATATGTCCAGGTACGCAAATCACACTCCAGCAGATGTATTCTGCCGCTGTTTTTGTAGGCGGATGAGGTTTTCCAACTGAATGGATATCCCGGCAGACGCTGACCGTAGCCGCCCTGATCGGCAAAAATATCCACTCCTTTGCCTGCAGCATGACGGCTGCCGGTATCGGGGAAGAACATCGGCGGATTACCGTATGATGAAACGAAGACCGGTTTATCTGCGGCACTTTTTATCGCATCGGCAAAGAGGTGTTTGACGTTCCATGACATCCCGGCTCTGAATTCATACCAGCAGCTCACCAATGAATTGCCGATGACCGGGTACGCGCTATTTTCGCCGCGGCTGAATGGCGGGACGTTTATTTCGTCAAAACTTTTGTATTTGCTTTTGATTTCCCGGTTGAGTGAATTTATATCTTTGAATTTATCTTTGAGGAACGCGCGGAAATCCGCCGTCGCCGGAGCAGAATGATCCGTGCGGGCGTACTGGAACTGAAAGTCGTGTCCGCCGGAAACCATGAAGCCGACGATCGCTTTGCGGTATGGTGACTTCATCAGATATGCCGTGATGTCTTTGAGAGATCGGGTGTGGACGTCGCGGTAGGTTTTGGACGAGTATGAAGGATATGCCCAGACGTGGAAGCGGTTTCTGGCGGCATCGCCGGTCAGTTTGACCTTGCTCAACTCCGGGACAAATCCGGAAATATTGCTCCATGTACCATAGGCGATATTGCCTTTGTCATCTTTCCATACCTCATCCGGGTGGTCTTTTTCCCAGTGGGGGTAGGGTTCATTGATCTCAAATTCAATGATGATCCGGGCATCCGGAGCCTGACGCAAAGTATGCATCAGACAGCGGTCAATGGTGGCAAAATCATACACTCCGGGAGCTTTGACCACGCCATAGTCATCTTTCATACGCGAAAGCGGTATCGGGCGGTGCATCAGTTTTATTCCGGCACCGGAAAAGGCGGCGTAACGGTTGAGCTGAAAGTCGCGCAGATAGTGTTCCTGCTTGCAGATCACCGGCAGTGCCGGTTTGCCGTTGCAAAGCAGCTGACCGTCTTTGACCAGCCAGACTTCTTCGGGGCGGCGGGCGAGGGCATCTTTGACCTCTTCTTCGCTGTAATCATAATAGACACAGGGGCGGGGGATCTCATGGTGACGGGTGTATTCCGGCTGCATGAAAGTCAACTCATCCAGCAGTATCTCTGCGGGGTTGCCGGAAACGATGATATTGAGGTAAACTTTTTCCTCTTTTTCAAAGTAGCGGTGCATGATCCGGCGTGCCCACTCACCCGGCGGCAGCGCACGGAAGAAACTTTCCGCCATCAATCCCCAGCCGCGGTCGCGTTTGTCATCATAGATGAAATCTTTATTGTCCTTGCTTTCGCTCAAACGGAAAAGCAGCAGTGTGTCAAAGTATGAGCTGTCGGTACGGTATTTGCCGCCGAACTGCATTACTTTTTTGCCCGGAGCTGTGACCGGGGTGGAGGAAACGATCTGGATAAAGCCTTTGGCATTGGTTTTTACCACCTTCAAAGCGGTTTTGCCGTGACTGCCGCCGGGAACACGCTTCATATACCCCTCCGCTCCGTTGTGCAGGCGGAACTCCCATTTGCCCGGTTCCTCAAATGAACCGTTGAAATCTGCTGCCGTCAGGGAAAAGAGGCACAAACTTGTCAAAGAGAATAGAAACTTCTTCATAATACGTTTTCTTTATTTTTGACAGAAGTGGTGAATCAGTAGGCAGTTACCATTTCGCGGCGTCCGGCTGTCCACTGGACGACATTTTTTCTGCCCAGAGTTTCATACGGATCACTTGCCTGTGAGGTCGGTACGGATGTTCCATTGGCATGACCGTCGCAATAGAGAATATTGACTGTACCGCCGTGGCGCAGCACATCCGGAATACCGTAGCCGCTATCGTATGCCCGGTCAAGGTCACTGCTCACACGGTAGCAGCCGTTGTTTGCTCCTTTAGCGATGGTGTCCATAGCATAGTAGCCTTGCGCCGGATTTTTCAAACCGGTGGATTTGGCGGAAAGATAGTTGCTGCGGGTAATGCCGATGACAACCGAGGAACTGGTTCCCCAGGATGTACCGAGCCACTCCCAGTTATAACCGTAACCGGTGTAGTAGAAGCCGGATCCGGAGCTGATCCCGAGCTGACTGCCGGAAATAGATTCATCCATAGAGGGATCTACGAAAATCTGCGCTTTGCTGCTGCGCTGATTGACAAATTCATCATTTGAGAGCTTTTCCATATTCAGAAGCAACGCGGCGTAGGTACGCTCTTTGCCGTTGTAGGGCAAGCACATCGGCGGCAGATAGTCGTCGTTGCTGTCGACGTAAAAAGCGTTGAGAGTACCGATTTGTTTAAGGTTGGAAACGCAGCTTGCCGATCTGCCGCGTTCTCTGGCTGCATTGAGTGCGGGCAGCAGAATCGCCGCCAGGATGGCGATGATGGCGATCACTACGAGCAGTTCGATCAAAGTGAATGCGCTCTTGGGAAGAGGGGAAAAACTTCTTTTCACGGGAAAAGAGGTTTTTCCCCTCTCCCCAAACCCCACTCCCTTTTTCAAGAAAAGCGGAATTCTTTGTTGAGTTGCAACCGCACTTTTTTGTGCAAAAAAATGCCATGATGAGATAACAGTGCTTACGAGAAGTTCAATCAAAGTGAAGCCCCAGGGCTTCACTTCAGCACGCTGAAGTGAA